>NZ_JBITHZ010000005.1:0-171780 GCF_044458585.1 Nonomuraea sp. NPDC050451 | reverse complement strand
GGCCGCCCCCCCCCCCCCCCCCCCCCCCCCCCCCGGGGGCCGGGGGGGCGGGGGGGGCCGGGCGGGCGCGCCCCCCGGCGGGCGGCGGGCCCCCCCGCCCCCCCCCCCACGGCCGGCGGAGATGGACTACCAGATGAACCAGGCCTGCCGGTTGATCCGGCGGCCGGTGACCCGGCGCAGCAACTTCCTCATGGAGTTCACCTCCTTTCCTGACGACCGAAGGGGGTCCGGCGGAGTTGGAACGGGGGAGGGGTGATGATGCCCGCCACGTGGGGCTGTCCGCGACCGCCGCGTACCTCCAGACGGGCGCCGTCGGTCACGGCGGCGAGCAGGTCGGAGGCCAGGTTGCGGGCGACGACGGCGCCGGCGCAGGTGAACGGGCCGCCGCCGAAGGGCAGGTAGGGCCCACGGGGACCGGGGCCGTCCCACCTGCCGGGCCGGAACCGGCCGGCCTGCGGCCAGTGCCGTTCGTCGCGGTGCAGCAGATAGACGCAGACCGACACGCTTTCCCCAGGCTCCAACTGCACGCCGCCGACCTGATGAGCGCGGAGTACGGGGCGGCCCAGCAGCCACGCCACCGGCCACAGCCGCAGCGACTCCCGCACGGCCGACTCCGCGGGCACGGCCGCCAGGTCGACGCCGTCGGTCACGGCTTCCAGCAGCGCCCACGCGACCACGTGACCCACCGGCGCCACCGAGGTTCGGAACAGCAGCAGGTACACCTGCGCGAGCTGCGAGGCGGGCGTATCGGGCGGGGCGGCCTCGAGTACGGCGTCCAGCAGGTCGCCGGGCCCGCCGGACCGCGGATCGGCCCGGCGGGCGAGCACCTCGCCGGCGAGCGCCCGCACCACGCGCGCCCACAGCGCCCGCCGCGTCAGGCTCGCCAGCCGGCCGCTGGGGCGGATCAGGACATCGTTCCGCACCACCTGCTCCATCAGCTCCCGCAAGGGTGGCGGGCTGTCCGGCCGCAGCAGCGCCTCGGCGAGGAACCGGTACGCGGCGGCGTGCCCGGCCGAGGGCCACTCGCTGACCTCTCCCAGTTCCGCCACCACGGCGGGCAGCCGCTCCCGATGCGCGGCCAGGTGGGCGCGTAACGTCGCGCGGGCCGCCCGCCCGATCGCGACCTGCGTCTCCCTCGGCTCCAGCCGGCCGCCGCGGACGTGGAAGAAGTCGGACACATCGTCGTAGTGGCCCTCCTCGTCGTGCAGCACCCGCAGGGCCTCCGCCGGGTCGGCCACGCACAGCGACCCGTCGTCGGGCAGCCGGAACACCGGGCCCCGCTCGCGGGCCGCGTGCTCGACGAACCCCAGCGGGTCCCGGCGGTACCACCGCGCTGCCCCGCCCGGCCACGGCCGCGTCCCGCCGGGAGCGGCCCGATCCGGTTCTCCGACCGTCGTCATTCCCACCTGCCCATGCCATCCGAGATCTCGGGTGTACGCGCACGCCCGCCTGCCGTTATGCGGTTACTGCGGCTAGGACGACACCAAATCAGGAATAGTGCCGGTTAATAAGTGAACGGTGAGGAGTATCGCCACTGAATTTACAGAATTGGTGGAATCTCCGCAATGAATGCGTTGCGTCGTAATGGCATTGCTGACCGTATACGCCGTGCCTGACCTAAGCTATTTTGCTGTCAAAATATGTATCCGAGAGAGCGTGAAATGGCATTTCAAGGGCGTGCCACCGCGACCGGAGCCCGCCTCCGAGGGCCCGCTACGCGACGGGCGTCACGAGCCGATCGCCCAGGCGCGGGTGATCGTCTGGACGACGCTCGCCCCCGCGTGGTCGCCGGCCCTCGCGCGGAGCGAGACGTGGCCCGCGCGCGGGTTGGTCACCAGCGCGGTCCATCCGTCGCCGGCGCGTACGACGGGCACCGCCCGCCACGTCACGCCGTCGTCGGTGGACGCCTCCAGCGCGAGCTCGCGCACGGCCGACTCCGGCGCGCCCGGATCGCGCTCCACCCGGATCGGCACCCTGGTGACCGAGCCCGGACGCGCCCGGTTGGCCGCGTCGAGCCCGGCGGGCGCGAAGCGGACCGCCATCAGCGGCAGCCCCTTCCCCTCGTCCGTGTGCTGCGAGCGGAACGACCACACCGACTCCACCGCGGTGGACAGCGCTCCGGTCCGCTTGGCGGTGGCCGTCAGCGTGTAGGCCGCGGGCTCGGGCGGCAGCGTCGCGACGAGCGTGCAGCCCTCTTCGAAAGTGCACTCGGCGACCGGTGCCCGTGTCACGACCGTGCCCTCACGGGCCAGCACCAGCTCGCCGGTGGCGGCCTTGTCCATGCCGGTGCGCCCCGCCGCGGCGTCGGCGAACAGCCGCGCCGCGCTGAAGAACAACTCGTCTCCGGTACGGCCGCCGGCCGACGTGGCGAACGACGGGCCGGCCACCGCATCGTTCCACACCTCCCGGGGAGCCTGGGGCGCGATCTCGGAGGTGATCTCCCAGGTGCCGCTCCTGACGAGGGACATCCACCGCAGGCCGGGAGTGCGGTGATGGGTGAGGGTGCCGGGCAGCGGCACACTGACGGGCACGGTCGCCCATGCCGGGGCGCCCTCGGAGGCCTGCACGCCCACGAGGACCTCCGTGTTCTGCGCCGTCCCCGTCGCCCGGTACGCGGCGGAGGTCCGGGTCAGCTCCTTGACCCGCCCGGCGTAGCCGGGGTCCTCGGGCAGGCCGCCTTCGCGGGGGTCGACGAGGTCGTAGCGGTGGCCCGGCCTGGACCAGACGCTCCTGCGCGCACACGCCTGCCCTGCGCGGGCTCGACGCGATGGCCTGAGGCGCTCACCACGACCCTGTCCCCGGTCAGCAGCGTCACCGTTCCCGCGGCCGGGGGAGGAGCTCCGCCGGGATCCGGGGGAGCGCCTAAGAGTGCCAGCGAGAGCAGAACCTTGATCATACGCACGCCTTTCTGCCGCGTGGGGGCGGGCCGTTCGGGGTGCTACGAGCGGCCCGCCATTGCCGTCCGGTCAGATGATCTTCCGGTAGATCCGGGATGCGATCGCCTGGGCCGCGCCCTCCCTGCCGAACTCCTGGTAAACCCGCGACGTGATCTCCACGGCCTTGGGCGAGTAGGCGGGGTAGAAGGCCTTACCGCACTCCAGGTCCTTCAGCGCCGCCTTGATCTCCTTGGCAAGGTACGGCCTGGCCTCCGCCGGCTTCAGGTTCGGCCTGAAGATGATGGTCTTGCCCTTGGGCGCCTTGGGAAGTTCGCCCTTCCAGGCCTTCCTGGCGACCTCCGAGGCCTGCCGCACGATCTTCGTGTGGCTCAGACCGTCCAGCGCCGTCGGCCTGGTCTCGCCGACCCCCAGGCACGTGGCGAACTGCCTGCCCAGCCGTACGAGCTCCTTGTCCTGGTCGAGGACGCTCAGCGACTTCTGCTCCGCCGCTTCGAGCTGGTCGTAGAAGTCCTGCTGGGAGGTGACGGTCTTGCCCAGCACCTCCTTGACCGCCCGGGAGAAGCAGGCGTCGTCGGCGGCGCGCCACTTCTTCAGCTCGGCGGCCGAGAGCGACATCAGCGTCTTGTTGTTCGGGTTCTCCCGCGAGGTGGGGTTGACCACCTCATCCTTCGGATAGACATTCGGGGACCAGACGCCGAAGCCGTACTTGGCCCGGTACGTCCGCAGCGCCTGGAGGTCGCCCGCGAGCCGTTCCCGCTCCCCGGGCTGCCACTGGCGCTCGGGCGCCAGTGCGGCCACGTAGTCGAAGCCCTGCTCCGTCATGCAGGCGACGCGCTTGTCCTCCATCTGCCGCTGCTGGTCGTACGCGGCATCATCCCCCGACGGCAGCGAGGTGAGGCCGCCGAACGAACCGGCGAGCAGGGTGGCCGCGACGGCCTTGGCGATGAACATGGGTGTGCTCCTTCGTTCAAATGTGGGCATGCGAAACTGAACTCCCGGCCGAAAAGGCCGGATCTGGGGGAAGGTCTCAGCAGGGGATCTTCATGCGGGACGCCTTCGGCGACACCTCGGGCAGGCCCGGGACGAGATCGACGGCGAGCACGGCGGTGCCGGTCACCGCACCCTTTTTCTGGATGTACTCGCCGCCGGCAGGCAGCTCCACCTTTGCGTCCCTGGTGTTCACCGTGCGCTCGCCCAGGTAGCGATAGGTCTGCCGGTCGAAGATCAGCTCGGACCGCGTGCCGTTGCCCTCGTCCATGGCGACGGCCAGCCCGGGGCGGCCGGCGACGTCCACGGCGTCCTCGATGAGCACGATGCCGTCCAGCCCGGCGGCCACCTGGTACAGCGCGGCGCCCAGGCTGGGCCGTACCACGGACTCGCGGATCAGACCCTGGAGGGAGGACCAGATGCGCAGCGGCTTCTCGCCCGTGTCGGCCACGATCTTCGCGCGCACCTGGACGGGGTCCGTCGGCCAGGCGCCCAGCCGGGCGTAGGCCGGCTGGCCGGGGCAGCCCGACGACTCGGAGAGGATGTCCTCGACGCCGTGGTCCCAGAAACGCCGGGGCGCCGGTCCCGTGGCTGACAGGCCCTGCTCGCGGCTCAGCCAGGGCTTGCCCACGTCGGCGGCCTCCCAGCGCTCCTCGTTGGCCAGCACCTTGGTGTACTGCGTCGTGCCCGACTTGTCCTTGGTGTACAGGCTGCGCTGGGCCAGTGTCTTGGTGTGGACGTACTGGCCGCGGGACGGCACGGTGTCACGCTGGCCGGCGGCGGCCCGCGCGGCGAGGCCGAGCAGTGCCTTGGCGTCGGCCGGAGGCGCGGCGAGGAGGTGCCCGGGAGCGTTCGGGTCGGAGCCGCCCAGACCCACCTCGGTGACGATGATGCCGGCGGTGAGCGCCACCGCCATCGCGCCGACCAGGGCGACGCGCCGGACCGGCAGCGCGGCGGCCCACCCTCGGCGCGGACGGCCGGACGGGGAGCCTGGTGCCTCGTGGGCCAGCCGGAGGAAGCGGGCCCGCCCCGCCGCCGCGGCCTGCGGTGTGGGCTCCGGCTCCGCGAACACGGTCTCGATCAGTTTGAGCTCGTCCATCACCACTCCCTCATCGGGTTGACGTCGCCCAGGGCGGTACGCAGCTTCTTCCTCGCCCTGTTGATCCGGGACCCGACGGTCCCGACCGGTATGTCCAGCGCGGTAGCGATCTCCTCGTAGCCGAGCCCGCCGAACACGAGCAGGAACACCACGTCGCGATCGCCCTTCGCGAGCCCTTTCAGCTCGCGTACGAGCTCCGGCCTGCTGGCCTCGGCCGCGAGCTGCGAGGTCACCCGGTCCTCGTGCCCGTCGGCGGAGATCTCGGCCGGGACCTTGCTGAGGGCGTTCAGCCGGCGGCCTTCTCTGCGGCGGTGCCGGGCCACGACATTCGTCGCGATGCCGTATAACCACGACCGCACGGTGCCGCGTTCGGGGTCGAAGCCGCCTCTGGCGTTGAACGCGATCAGGAAGGCGTCCGCGACCAGGTCCTCGACCTGCTCGCTGCCGAGCCGGGCGGCCAGATATCGGTAGAGCTCGTTGAAATATCGGTCGTACAGGCGGGCGAAGAGATCAGGGTTGTCCATCGACCGCTCGACCACGGTGACGTCTTCCATCACGTCACTGGCGTCAGGTGGTGCAGCCATGGCGTCCTTTCGGAGGGAACTGTCACCCCGGAGTTCGCCGCTCAGCCGTTTTTCTTCACGCCTGTGGTCAGCCCAGGTCGAGGCGGGCGAGCTCGGTGCGGGTGGTGACGCCGAGCTTGGGAAACGCGCGATACAGGTGGTGGCTGACGGTCTTGGGGCTGATGAACAGCTGGGCGGCGATCTCCCGGTTGGTGACCCCCGTGGCGGCCAGGCGTACCACCTGCAGTTCCTGGGGTGAGAGCGAGGCGGCCAGGTCGGGGGCGCCCTGGGCGACGGTCTCGCCGGCCGCGCGCAGCTCGGCGCGTGCCCGCTCGGCCCAGGGCGCGGCGCCGACGCGTTCGAAGGTCTCCAGCGCGGAGCGCAGGCGGGTCCGGGATTCGTTCTTGCGGCGGGCGCGGCGCAGCCACTCGCCGTGGAGCAGGTCGGTGCGGGCCCGTTCGTACGGCCGGTTCGCGTCGGCGTGCGCCCGTGCGGCCTGCTCCCAATGCCGCTCCGCCTCCGCGTCGTCGCGGGCGAGGAGGGCACGGCAACGATGCAGTACGGCCTCCGCCCACGGATGGCGGGCCGCGGTGGCCCAGGACTCGAAGCGGGCGAGCGGGTGCGCGGCGCGGTCGGGCAGGCCCAGCCGTACGGCGGCCTCGATCTGGTCGGGAGCGAAGTAGACGGGCATGATCTGGTGCCGGAGCGGCCCGCGGGCGGCGGCGTCGAAGCGTTCCAGCGCGGCCTCGAAGCGGCCCTGACCGAGGTCCAGCAGGCCGAGCGCCCACTCGGCCCAGCCCACGATCGTCATCACCGGATGGGCGCTGCCGTGCGCGATCGTGCGCTCGGCGAGCTCACGGCAGTCCTGCTCCCGGCCCTGGACGGCGGCCACCATGGCCATGACGCTCTCGAAGTGCGCGATGCGGTGGGTCTGGCCGATGTCGGTGGCGAGCCGGCGTCCCTCGGTCGCGGTCGTCACGGCGTCGCGGAAGCGCCCGAGATACATCTGATGGATCGCCAGCACCGCCTGGGCGAGCGGCAGCAGCCCGATCATGCCGTCGGCCCGGCACTCCTCGATCGCCGAATGGCCGATGGCGAGCCCGTTGTCGAAGTCGCCCGAGATCCCGGCCAGCGAGCAGATGCTGATCCTCAGGGCCGTCATGCCGGAGGGGATCGCCGCGGCCAGGGCGATCAGCTCACGGAACGGCGGCAGCGCCCGCTCCAGGTCGCCGGCCAGGAAGTCGGCCATCGCGCGGGCCGCCCGGACGAACCCGTCCAGCCCGTCCTGCGGCGTCAGCGACAGGGCGGAGAGCCGCGCCGCGGACTCGGCGACGGCCGCCGGATCGCTGAGGTACCAGGCGTTGCGCACCGCGTCGAGCAGGAGGAGCGCCGCGCCGTTGCGGTCCAGGTCGGCGATGGAGGCGGCGCCGTCGAGGAGGATCCGGTGGGCGTCGTGCACGGCGCCCCGGTCGAACGCGATCCGGCCGCGCAGACCCGCCAGCCGGGCCAGAGTCTGCGGGTCGTCGCCCAGCCGCCGCGCCTGGTCGGCCAGGACCTGCGCGTGTTCCAGGGCGCCGGCGTCGGCGTCGGCCTCGGCCGACAGGGCCAGCCGCCGGGCGCGTTCGGCCAGGCCGGGGGTGAGCCGGGCGGCCCGCTCCAGGGCCGCGGCGGCCGCGGCGTGGCCCGCGCGTTCGCGGGCGCGGCCGGCCGCCTGTTCGAGCGCGGCGGCGATCGGCTCGTCGCGGCCGGTCGCGGCGGCGGCCAGGTGCCAGGCGCGGCGGTCGGCGTCCTGTTCGTCGTCGAGCACGCCGGCCAGGGCGCGGTGCACGGCCAGGCGCTCGTCGTAGGCCGCCCGCCGGGCCGCCGCCGTACGCATCAGCGGGTGGCCGAAGGACAGCCGCCCGCCGGTGGTGGACAGGAAACCGGCGCGCTCGGCCGGGCCCAGGGCGGCGGCATCGACCCCCAGATTCCCTGCCGCGCGCACGACCACGTCGAGATCCCCGGCGTCGTCGAGAGCGGCGACCAGCAGCATCGTCTGGCTGTCCGGCGGCAGGACGGCGATCCGCGCTTCGTACGCCTCCTGGATGCGGCGCGGCAGCGGCAGCGGCTCCTGCGCGTGGTGCGGCGAATCGGGCATCCGGGGCAGCTCGATCAGGGCGAGCGGGTTTCCGCCGCTCTCGGCGAGGATCCTCTTGCGCACGGCGGGACCCAGGCCAGGCGCCTGCTCGCGCAGCAGAACGTCGGCGGCCTGCCGGTCGAGCCCTTCGACCCGCAACTCGGGCACCCCGGGTGCGTGGAAGGCGTCCCTGGCCGCGAACAGCAGGGCGATCCCCTCCGAGTGCAGCCGCCGGGCCGCGAACAGCAACGCCTCGGCCGACGACCGGTCCATCCACTGGGCGTCGTCGACCAGGCAGAGCAGCGGGCCGTCCTCGGCCAGCTCGGTGAGCAGCGACAGGGCGGCCAGGCCGATGAGGAACCTGTCCTCAGGCGCGGTGGCCAGGCCGAACGCGCCCTCCAGCGCCCTGGCCTGCGGCGCCGGAAGCCTGCCGATCCGGTCGAGGGCCGGGCGCAGCAGCAGGTGGAGCGCCGCGAACGGCAGCTCCGCCTCGGTCTCGATGCCGGTACCGCGCAGCGGCCGCATGCCCTCTGACGACCGGGCGGCGTGGTCGAGGAGCGCGGACTTGCCGATCCCTGGCTCGCCCCGCAGGATCAGGCTCCCGCTGCGGCCACCCCTGGCCTGCGCGATCAGCGCCTCGATCGCCGCCTGCTCCCTCTCCCGTCCCCACAGCACCATCAGAATGTAGCGTCCCCCGCCACCAGACAATCGTCCGATACCGGGCGGACGCTCCCGATCTCTAACGTCGTACCGCCGAGCGCGCAGACGTAAGGAGAAACGTGGATTTCTTGCTCTTTTTACTGTTGTTCGTCGTGGTGTGCGGCGGGCTCGACCACTGGGCCACTCGGGCGCCCAAGGGAGGACGCTGAATGTTCGTCGGACACTTCGGGCTGGCCGCCGCGGTCAAGGCCACCCAGCCGCGCGTCCCGCTGTGGTCGCTCATGCTCGCCACGCAGTTCCTCGACGTCGTCTTCGTGGTGCTGTACCTGGCGGGCGGGATCGAGTCCTTCCACGCCGTCGCCCCGGGCACCTACGGCGAGGCGCTGATCGACGCGCAGTACACCCACTCGCTGCTGGGCGCGTTGCTGCTGTCGGCGCTGTACGGCGGCCTGGCCGCCTGGCGGTGGGGCCGCAGGGCCGGGTGGGTGCTGGGCGCGGTGGTGTTCAGCCACTGGCTGCTCGACCTGCTCGTCCACCGCGCCGACCTGCCCCTGCTGCCCGGTAACGCCGGCGACCTGCCGCTGCTCGGCCTCGGACTGTGGCAGGTCCCGTGGGCCACGGCCGTGGTGGAGGGGGTGCTCCTGGTGGTCGGCGCGGCCCTGTACTTCCGCTCGGTACGGGAGCGCGCCGCGACCACCTGGCGGGCGATGGTCTCCGGCGGTGCGATGGCCCTGCTGCTCGCACTGGGGCTGATCGTGGACGTCCTCAGCTAAGGAAGGTGGCGACATGTTCGTTGATGTTCCGGGCGGCCGCCTGGCTTACGACTCCGTCGGCGAAGGACCGCTCGTCGTGTGCGTACCCGGCCTGGGGGACACCCGCGAGGCGTACCGGTTCCTGCGTCCGCCGCTGGTGGAGGCGGGGTACCGGGTGGTGACGACGGACCTGCGGGGCCACGGGGAGTCGTCGGCGGGGTGGGACGACTACTCCCAGTCCGCGGTGGGCGGCGACATCGTGGCCCTGCTGGAGGAGCTGGACGCGCCCGGCGCCGTCCTGCTCGGCAACTCCTACGCGGCGGGCGGCATCGTCCGCGCCGCCGCGGAGGCGCCCGAGCGGGTGGCCGGCATCGTCCCGATCGACGGCTTCATCCGGGCCATCCCCCTCAACGTCGCCGTCCGCGCGCTGCTGAGGCTGATCGCCGCCTCCCCGCGGCTGTGGAGCCTCTACTACGCCATGGCGCACCCTACGGCCAAGCCCGCCGACCTGGCCGGACACCGCGCGATGCTGGTGGCCATGCTGCGCGACCCGAAACGGCGCGAGGCGATGCGCACCATGCTCCTCAACCGCGAACTCGACGCCGAGCAGGCCATCGACCAGGTCCGCTGCCCGGCCCTGGTCCTGATGGGCGCCAAGGACCCCGACTTCCCCGACCCGGCGGCCGAGGCGCAGACCCAGGCGTCGCTGCTGCGCGGGCAGGCCGTCGTGATCGACGGCGCGGGCCACTACCCGATGTCGGAGTATCCCGAGCGTACGGCCGAGGCCCTGCTGCCCTTCCTGAAGAACGCGTTCTGATGGTGGCCCGGCATTACGCCGAATCCCGGGTGGCCCTCCGTAGCCAGAGCGCGTGTACGGTCCAGGCCGCCGCCGCGCCCACGGCGTACCAGAAGAGGTCGGGCGGGTTGAACGTGCTGCCCAGCAGCGGCCGCAGCACGGCCGGGATCTCCCCGAGCTGGGCGAACTCGATCACCCAGCTCGCCCCGGCCGCCAGCACCGCCGCCACCCAGGGGCGCACCCTGGGGAGGATCAGCACCACGAGCGTGTAGATCAACACGGTGTAGAGGGCGTCGCCCGCGTACTTCGACACGGGGCCGTCGAACAACGCGCGCACCCCCAATCCGGCCGCGACGGTCAGGACGGCTGCGCAGAGAACGGGTAGGCGGGACATCCGATCACGTTAGTGGACGTCCCGACGCCTGGCGCCCTCGTCGCGGGTAAGCAACTCCGGCCGGCAAGGGCGGGATGCGCGGGACCGGTCCCGGCGCGGCGCCACTACCGTGCCGATATGCCGCGATTCGATCTTGATCGGCGTCCCCGGGGCGGGCACTCCCGCCGAAAAGCAGGACTGGTGCCGGTACTTGTCGTGAGCCTGCTCAGCGCCGGGTGTTCGAGCGGGCAGGCCGGTCCGCGGCCATCGTCCCCCCATCCGACATCTTCGCCCTCCGCCCCCACCTCCACCGCAGCGCAGCTGAGCAAGTACACCCAAGCGCAGTTGGCGTCGCGGCCGTGCCTCGCTCTCGACGGGCACGACCTCGCGGCCCTCGGAATCAGGGGCCGGGGGAAACAGGAGTCCGGCAAGCACGGGGCGACGTGCGTGTGGAATGTGGCGGGCCAGAACGTCAGCCTCGCACTGGATCTACCACTGTCCTACGCGCGGACCATGACCAAGAACGGGCGCGTCTCGCAGGTGCCGGTGGGGCAGCACAAGGCTGTGCAGGCCGAGTTCCAGGGGATCTGCTTCATCTTCGTCGCGGTGGACGACGTCGATCGCTTGATCGGCACGACGACCATTCCGGACCCCGGGGTGTCGCAGGATGCAACGTGTCCCGCGGGGGCTTCGGTCGCCGCTGCTGCCCTGACCCATATCCGATGACGTCTCAGCTTGCGCGTGGTCTGCGGCGCATTGTTCGCAGTCGGCCAGAGCTGCGCCTGGGGCGGCGAGAACATCGACGAACCGCACCTGTACGTCCTCTTCCAGCACCTCGACGAGGCGCCGGAGGGACGCCCGCTCACGGTCGGAGGACGCCCCCGCGGCGGTGAACTGCCGCCCCGCAGACGAGGCCGGCGCTCTGCTCGGGCCCAGCCTGCCGACCTGCGCGGCCGACGTCGAGTACGGCGAGGCCGGGCCGACCGCCAAGGGCCGTACCGAGGTGGTCTCATGGGGAGTCACCGGCGATTCGTCGAGACAGGAGCTGTGCTCCCTCGCCCACGAGACTCCGGCGTGGCCGTTACGGGCGATGCGAAGCTCTTCCCCGCGCGGAGCTCGGCGCGGGCCTGGTTGACCCGCCGGGCCGGCGTCAGGAGCTGGTCGACGCCGGGAGGAGTGCCGCCGGTTGGTGCCGCCGTTCTGCGTCGGTAACCCCTGGCCTCGGGCCAGGGGTTTTTCATGTCCGGATTGCAGTGCCATGTCAGAAATGGTAATCATTTTCACGACATGAGGCCAGAGGAGATGGCATGGCACATCTGTTAATGATCGAAAGCTGGGTCGGGGCGATGAGCACGCTGCTGCCACGTGCCATCCGCGACGCAGGGCACCGCTTCACCTTCCTCACCCGCGACCTGCACCACTACCTGCGCGCCTCGCCCGGCGCCCGGTCGCATCCGCTGCTGGCCGCCGACCATGTGCTGACCGCGGAGACCAACGATCTCGCGGAGCTGCTTCCCCAGGTCGAGCGGCTGCACGAGGCGCTCGGCTTCGACGGCGTGTTGTCCTCGTGCGACTACTACCTGCCCGCCGTGGCCGAGGTCGCGGCCCGCCTGGGCCTGCCGGGCCCCTCGCCGGAGTCGGTACGCCGGGCCTGCCGCAAGGACCTCGCCCGCGCCGTGCTCTGGGACGCCGGGCTCCCCGGCCCCCGGTTCGCCCTGGCCGCCTCCTGGGAGGAGGCCATGGAGGCCGCGAACGGCCTGGGCTACCCCCTGGTGGTCAAGCCGGTCGATCTGTGCGCCGGGATGTACGTACGGAAGGTCCACGACCAGGCCGGGCTGCGTACGGCCTTCCTCGATCTTGAGGGGTTCCCCGTCAACGCGCGCGGCCAGCGGCGGGTGCCGGTCGTCCTGCTTGAGGAGTTGCTCACCGGGCCGGAGGTGAGCGTCGAGACGGTCGGCTTCGGCGGCGATGTCCACGTGGTGGGGGTGACCGGCAAGAGCCTGGCCGGCGAGCCGTGGTTCGTCGAGAGCGGCCACGTGTTCCCCGCCGCCCTCGACGCCGGCCTGGCCGGGCAGGCGGAGGAGACCGCGGTGGCCGCGGTCAAAGCGCTGGGCCTGGAGCTGGGGGTGGCGCACACCGAGCTGCGCCTCACCCCGGCCGGCCCGGCGCTGATCGAGGTCAACCCGCGCCCGGCGGGCAACCAGATCACCGAGCTGGTCCGCCGGGTCACCGGCGTCGACCTGCCGATGGTCCACGCCAGGCTCGCCGCCGGGGAGCGGCCCGACCTCACTCCCGCCGAGACCGGGGTGCGCAGCGCCGCCATCGCTTTCCTGCTGCCCGAACACGCCGGGCGGATCGCCGCCGTGCACGGGACCGGCGAGCTCGCCGCCGCCCCCGACGTCGTCGACTGGTCGGTCAGGCCGGCCGGGCACCAGGCGGGCGAGCCCACGAGCAACAACGGCTACCTCGGCCACGTCATGGTGACCGACATCGCGGGCGGCGACGCCGGTACGAGGGCGGAGGCGCTGGTCGCGGCGCTGAAGGTCGAGTACGAACGATGAACCTGACGACGCTGACCAAGCGGGCGCTCGCCGGCGAACTGGGTCCGGAGCCCGCGAAGGAGCGGGTCAGCACCGCCTTCACCACCCGGCAGGGCGCACGGCACGACTCGCGTGGCCGCGCCTACCGCAACCACGTGGTCAGCCTGCGGGTGGGCCGGGCCGTGGGCTCCTGCGCCGTCGAGCCGGACGAGGTCGCCGACGTGACCGTCGAGGAGTGCGTCGGTGCATCCGTCGCCGACCTGCTGGCCCATCAGGCGCCGGCGGTCCGCGTGGCCGCGCTCGACGCCTACCTGATGTCGTCCCGTCCCCATTGGGGTGAGCGGGTCACCGTGCCGGCGGGAACGTCCCTGGACAAGTCCCTGGCACGGGCGGCGGCCGTGACGGACCTGCTGCCCGGTCACGTCGAACGGGTCCTCGTGGTCGGCGTGGTCAACTCGTTGCTGCACCGCCTGCGCGAGCGGGGCGTGCGTTACGTTCCGTGCGACCTGAAGGGCGGCTCCACCGAGTGGGGCGAGCCGGTGATCACCGACGTCACGGAGGCCCTGGACGGCTGCGACTGCGTGCTCGCCTCGGGGATGACCTTGGGCAACGGGAGTTTCCCCGTCCTTCTCGACCATGCCCGCGCCTGGGCCAAGCCGCTGGTGATGTTCGCCCAGACGGGCAGCGCGATCCTGCCGCACTTCCTCGGCGCGGGGGTCACGGCGGTGTCGGCTGAGCCGTACCCGTTCTTCTGGCTCGACGGCGGCGACACCGTCGTGTTCCGTTACGGGGAGCGGCCATGAACGACCTGTTGTCCCTGGCCGGCGGCACGCCGCTGGCCCGGATCACCGCCCCGCTCCCGCATCCGCACGGCGGCTTCTGGGCGAAGCTGGAGGGATTCGGCGTCGGCGGGATGAAGGCCCGCGCCGCCGTTTCCATGCTCACCGCCGCCCGCGCGCGCGGCGACCTGGCTCCTGGCGCCCCCGTCGTGGAGTCCACCAGCGGGACGCTCGGGGTCGGCCTGGCCTTCGCGGGGCAGTGCCTCGGGCATCCGGTCGTGCTGGTGGTGGACGACGAACTCGAACCGGGGATGCGCGCTCTCCTACGCGCGTACGGAGTGCGCCTGGAGGTCGTGGACCGCTCCCACCCGCAGGGCGGCTGGCAGCGGGCACGGCTGGAACGGGTGCGCGAGGTGCTGGAGCGGCTGCCGGGCGCGTACTGGCCCGATCAGTACAACAACCCCGACAACCCGGACGGGTACGCCTCGCTGGCTCGAGAGCTGGCCGAGCGGCTGCCGCACGCCGACGTGCTGGTGTGCAGCGTGGGCACCGGCGGGCACAGCGCCGGGGTCTTCCGCGGCCTGCGCCGCTACTGGCCCGGCCTGCGCCTGGTCGGGGTGGACACCGTGGGCTCCACCGTGTTCGGGCAGCCCGCGCGGCTCAGGCTCATGCGCGGCCTGGGCAGCAGCATCCATCCGCGTAACGTGGCGTACGAGCTGTTCGACGAGGTGCACTGGCTGGGCCCGGTCGAGGCCGTGGACGCCTGCCGCAGGCTGGCCCGCGGCTCCTTCGTGACCGGCGGGTGGAGCACCGGCGCGGTCGCCAGGGTCGCCGCGTGGACGGCGCGCAGGGAGCCCGGCGCCACCGTGGTCGCGATCTTCCCGGACGGGCCCGACCGGTACCTGGGGTCGATCTTCGACGACGACTACTGCCGGGACCGCGGCCTGCTGGGGCGACCCCACGACCAGCCCGTGGAGATCGCGGATCCGCGCGCGGTCGAGGTGTCCGGCTGGGCCCGCTGCCGCACGGTCGCCGACCCCCTGCTCGCGGAGGTGCCGGCGTGAGGCTCACCTGGAGCGTGACACGACTGATGCTGCGCGAGCCGCTGCGGATCTCCCGCTCGGTGATGACCGGCAGGGACGCCGTCCTGGTCACCGTCGAGCACGAGGGGCTGCGCGGCCACGGGGAGGCGGTGAGCAGCGTCTACCACCGGCTCGACGTCGAACGGATCACGGACCTCCTCGGGCGGCTGCGCCCGGCTCTGGCGGAGCAGGCCGGCCCGGAGGAGGCGCTGGAGGCCGTGCCCGATCTCCTCGCCGGCGCTCCCGGCGTGCTCGCCGCCGTGGACGCGGCCCTGCACGACCTGGCGGGGAAACGACGCGGGCTGCCGGTCCACGCGCTCTTCGGTACGCGCTGGTCCGACACCCTGACCGCGTTCACCGTGGGCATCGGCCAGGACCCCGTCCCCGGCCTGCCCATGCTCAAGATCAAGCTGGGCGGCGGTGACGACGTCGCGCGGGTCCGCGCGATCCGCCGCGCCGCACCCGGCGCACGGCTGCTCCTGGACCCCAACGGCGCATGGACGCCCGAGGCGGCGGTACGGATCCTCGACGCGGTCGCCCCGCTGAAGATCGAGGCCGTCGAACAGCCGGTCGCCCCCAGAGCCCTGGAGGACCTGGCCTGGGTGGCCGAACGTTCGCCGATCCCGGTCATCGCCGACGAGGACGCGCGGACCCTGGAGGACGTCGAGAACCTGCCCGACGCCGTCCACGGCGTGAACGTCAAGCTCGCCGAATGCGGTGGCCTCTCGGCGGCCCGGCGGATCGCCGCGTACGCCGCCGGTCACGGCCTGGAGCTCATGCTCGGCTGCCAGGTGGCCAGCAGCCTGGGCATCGCGCCCGCCGTCCACCTGGCGCCGTCGGCCCGCTGGGCCGATCTGGACGGGCACCTGCTGCTCGCCGACGATCCGTGGACCGGCATCGGCGGGCACGACGGCGTGCTGCGGCTGCGCGGGGAGCCCGGGCTGGGGGTGCGGGTGGCATGAGAGAGCTCTCCTGGGCCGTACGGCTGCTGCTCGTCAACCAGTTCGGCGTCAACACCGGCTTCTACCTGCTGGTTCCTTACCTGGCGGGCCACCTCACCAAGGATCTGGGCCTGTCGGCCGCGGTCACCGGCGTCGTCCTGGGGGTGCGTAACCTCAGCCAGCAGGGCCTGTTCCTGGTCGGCGGCTCGGCCTCCGACCGGCTGGGCGCGCGTCGCGTGATCATCGCGGGGTGCGCGCTGCGCGCCGTCGGGTTCGGGCTGTTCGCGTTCGGCGTCACGCTGCCGCTGCTGCTGGCGGCGGCCGTGCTCAGCGGGCTGGCCGGCGCGCTGTTCAACCCGGCCGTCCGCGGGTACATCGCGGTGGCCGCCCCCGACAAGGCCAGGGCGTTCGCGCTGTTCAACGTGTTCGCCCAGGCGGGAGCGCTGTGCGGGCCGGTGCTCGGCGGCGTGCTGCTGCTGGTGGACTTCCGCGCAGCCGCGATCACCGCCGCCGTGATCTTCGCGGTGCTGACCGTCGCGCAGGCGTGCGTCCTGCCGGCGCGCGAGGTGACGCCGAGCGGCTCCTCCGTGCTCGGCGACTGGCGGCGGTGCCTGGCCGACCGCCGCTTCCTCGCCTTCACCCTCTCCCTCAGCGGCATGTACGCCCTGCAGAACCAGCTCTACCTGGTCCTCCCGCTCGCCGCCGAGCAGGCGACGGGCACGGCGGGCTCGGTGGCGCTGCTGTTCCTGGTGTCCACCGTGGCCACCCTGCTGTTCCAGGTGCGGATCACCAAGCGGCTGGAGGCGGCGACGACCCGGGACCGCGCGATGGCGTGGGGCCTGGCCGTGATGGGCGCGGGCTTCCTCGTCCCCGCGCTGCTCCCGGGCATCGTCCCGGTGCTGGTCGCGGTGCTGACGCTGGCCTTCGGCGTGATGATGGCCCACCCGTTCGTGTACGAGCGCATCGGCACCTTCGGCGGCGAGTCGCTGGCCGGCACCTACTTCGGCGTCTTCTACCTGGTCTCAGGGGCCGTCGCCGCCGCCAGCACCGCGTTGATCGGCTGGGCGGGCACGGCCGGGTTCGTCGTGTGCGCCGCGATCGGCCTGGCCTGCGCGGCCGCCGTCCTGGTCATGGAACGCCGCACGGCGGTGCCCGCGTGAACTTCCTGACCGACCACCCCGCCCTGTACGAGACCCAGTTCCCCGACCCGGACCACAAGGCCGCCCGCTTCGTGGACGACCAGATACGCCGCTTCGGCGGCGGGCCGGAGCTCCTGGACGGCGGTGGCGGGCCGACCCTCCTGGACGTCGGCTGCGGCACCGGCCGTGACGCCGGCCACCTGGCCCGTCTCGGCTACGACGTCACCGGCATCGACGTGTCGCAGCCGGTGCTGGACCACGCGCGCGGCCGCCACCCCCGGGTGCGGTTCGTCCGCGCCGACATGCGGGACTTCGTGCTCGGCCGCCGGTTCGACGTGGTGACGTGCCTGGACAGCGCCCTGTTGTACTGCCACACCAACGCCGACCTGGCCGCGTTCATGGACCGCTGCCGCGAGCACCTGCGCCCCGGCGGCCTGCTGATCGCCGAGATGCGCAACGGCGCGCACTTCCTCACCCACCCCGTACCGGAGCCGTTCACCCGCACCGTCGCCCACGGCGGCGTCACCTACACCTCCCGCACCGAGTTGTGGCTCGACCACGCCGCCCAACTGCTGCGCCGCCGCCGCGTCTGGTCCTGGCCGGGCGGCGGGCCGCTGGAGCAGCGGTCGGCGTGGCGGCTGCTCTTCCCGCGGGAGCTCGCCTACTTCCTGGCCGTGGCCGGATTTGAGCTTCTGGACCTGTTCGACCAGCCAGGGCCGCGGGCGGAGCCGCACGACGGCCCGCCCCTGTCCGCCGACCGACTCCACGTCGTCGCCCGATCCGCGAAGGACCCCCATCATGCGTGACCACCTCAGCCGCCGCGGCTTCCTCGGCCTGAGCGCCGGAGCCGCCCTGCTCGCCGGATGCGGCACGGGCGGCGCCTCCTCCTCCTCTGGCGGCGGGGGAAGGCTGCGTGCCGTGTTCGCCGGCGGCGGCGCCACCGAGGTGCTCGACCCGCACCTGGCCAACCTGTTCAACGAGGCCGCCCGCGCCAAAGCCCTGTACGACAAACTCGCCGACCTCGGCTCGGACGTCTCACCCCAGCCCCGCCTGGCCGAGAGCTGGGAGCCGAACGCCGACTTCACCCTCTGGCGCGTCACCCTGCGGCAGGCGACCTTCCACGACGGCCGCCCGGTACGCGCCCAGGACGTCCTGGCCAGCTACGCCAGGATCACCGACCCGGGCAAGACATTCCGCGCCAAGTCCAGCCTCGCCCTCATCGACCTGCGCAACAGCCGGGCCGTCGGCGACCGCGCGGTCGAGTTCAGGCTCAGGCGGCCGTTCGCCGAGTTTCCGAACGTGCTGGCCGCCTTCGGCGCGTACATCATTCCGGAGGGGACCACGGACTTCAGCAGGCCGGTGGGATCCGGGCCGTTCTCCTTCGTGTCCTGGAAGCCGGGCAGCTCGGTGCTGCTCAAGCGTCACCCCGACTACTGGGAGGGCGCGCCGTCCATCGAGGAGCTGGAGTTCCTCATCGCCAACGAGGAGTCCGCGCGGGTGAACGCGCTGCTCGGCGGCCAGGTCGAGTACGCCCACGACCTCACCCCGGCCTCCGCCCGCCGGCACACGGGACGCGTCACGATCATCCGCGCGCCGGGCAGCTCGATGAACGCGTTCGCGATGAAGGTGGACCGCGCGCCGTTCGACGACCCGGACCTGCGGGAGGCGTTGTTCCTGCTCACCGACCGGCGGCAACTCGTCGACACCGTCATGCCCGGCGCCGGGCAGATCGGCAACGACCTGTTCGGCAAGGGCTACCTGCATTACGCCGAGAGCATTCCCCAGCGCGCGTTCGACCTCGACCGGGCCAAGGCGCTGATCAAGAAGGCGGGCGCGGACGGACTCCCGATCGAGCTCACCACCTCCACGGCCGCGGCCGGCTTCGTCGAGGCGGCCACGGTCTTCGCCGACCACCTGCGCGCCGCCGGGCTGAAGGCCACCATCGTGAACGGCAACAAGGACATGTACTGGTCGGACATCCTCACCAAGGGCTCCATCGTCAGCTTCCGCTCCGGCGCGATGCCGATCGAGACCCACATCGCGCAGCGGCTGCTCTCCACCTCGACCACGAACGCCACCAAGTGGGCCAGACCGGAGTTCGACGCCCTCTACGAGAAGGCCGTCTCCGCGCCCTCCGCCGCCGACCGGGAGGCCGCCTACCTGAGCATGCAGCAGATGTTGCACGCCGAAGGCGGGCTGCTGGTGTGGGGGTTCGCCGACTGGATCGTCGCCACGTCGCCCAACGTGACCGGCGTACGCCCCGCGCCCGCCAACACCCTGGACTGGGCCAGGTTCGACAAGGTGAGACTGGCTTGAACCTGACCCGTTACGCCGCCCGTCGTCTGGCCGTCGGCGTCCTGCAGGTCACCGGGGTCGCCTGCCTGGTGTTCCTGATGGTGGAGTCCCTGCCCGGCGACGCCGCGGTGGCGCTGGCGGGCGACCAGCCCGACCCGGCCAGGATCGCGGCCATCCGCGCCGCCCTCGGCCTGGACCGCCCCCTCGCCGAACGTTTCACCTCCTGGGCCTCCGCCCTGGCGCACGGCGACTTCGGCGCCTCGCTCGTCTCCGGCCGCCCGGTCACCGAGATCGTCCTGGACGCGCTGGCCCCCACCGCCGTGCTGGCCGGCCTCACCGTGCTGCTCCTGGTGCCGCTCTCGGTCGTGCTCGGGGTCGCCGCCGCCCGGCGCGAGGGCAGCCGGCTCGACCGGGCGCTGACCACGGTGAGCGCCGCGCTCTACGCGGTGCCGGAGTTCGCGCTCGCCATCGTGCTGGTGGCGGTCTTCGGCGTGGCTCTGGCGTGGCTGCCGCCGACCGGGCTCGGCGGCCTCACCGCCGCCGCCCTGGTGCTGCCGGTGTCGGTGCTGCTGGTCCGGCCCGTCTGCTCCACCGGGCGGCTGGTCCGCTCCGCGATGATCGACGTCCTGGCCTCGCCGTACGTGCGGCACGCCCGCCGCCTGGGGCTCAACTGGTTCGCGCACGCGCTGCCCAACGCGCTCGCGCCCGCCGCGCAGCACCTGGCCCGCACCGTCGACTGGCTGCTCGGAGGCGTCATCGTGGTCGAGGCCGTGTTCGTGATCCCAGGACTCGGCAGCACCCTCGCCGACGCGGTCGGCCACCGGGACCTTCCCGTACTGCAGGGGCTCGCGCTCCTGTTCGCCGCCACGACCGTCCTGGTGAACCTGCTCGCCGACGTCGTGTCCTTCCGATTGGCGCCACGCGCATGAGGTACCTGCTGCTCGCCGTGCCGCTGGTCGTGGCCTTCGCGGGGCCGCTGATCCCGTACGAGCTGGTGCGTTCCGCCTCCTTCGCCGACGTGGGCCTGCTCGGCACCGACTTCGCCGGGCGCGACGTCTGGCACCAGGTGCTTGTGGGCGGCCGGACCCTGGTCGTGACCGCCCTGCTGGCCACCGCCGGCGCGTACCTGCTGGGCACCCTGTGGGGCCTGGCCGCGGCGAGCGCGCCCAGGATGCTCGACGAGACCATGATGCGGCCGCTCGACGTGCTCATGGCGGTGCCCTCCCTGCTGCTGCTCCTGGTGGTGGCCGCCCTGGCCCCCGACGGCGCGCTCGTCTGGATCGTCATGCTGGTCCACCTGCCCGACATCGCCCGCCTGGTACGCGCCTGCGCCCTGGAGGCCGGCAGCCGCCCGGCCGTGGAGGCCATGCGGCTGCAGGGCGAGGGCTGGTGGCGGATCACCGTCGGGTTCGTCGCCCGGTCCATGGCCCGCGTGCTCGCCACCGACGCGGGCACCCGGCTGACCGGCTCGCTCTATCTCATCGCCGCCGCGAGCTTCCTCGGCGTCGGGGTGCCGCCGGACGCGGGCGACTGGGCGGTGATGGTCGACCGCAACCGGGGCGGGCTCTTCCTCAACCCGTGGGCCGTGCTCGCCCCCGCCCTGATGATCGTCATGCTCGCCGCCGGGCTGAATCTCACTGTGGACCGCGTACTGAAGAGGGCCCATCATGCTCCACGTTGACGACCTGACGGTCACCGTACCCGGGCGGACCCTGGTGGACGGGGTCAGCTTCACCCTGCCCGCCGCGAAGACACTGGCCCTGGTCGGCGCGTCCGGCAGCGGCAAGACCACCACCGCGCTCGCCCTGCTCGGCGAACACCCGCCCGGCGCCCGCGTCACCGGCCGCATCACCGTGGCGGGGCGCCACATCGCCGCCGTTCAGCCCCCGCCGCCCGGAACCGTCGGATTCATCCCGCAACACCCCGCAACCGTGCTCAACCCGGTGCTGCGCATCGGCACCGTGCTTCGCCAGATCGCGGCGCGCCACGGCACCGCCGTGCCCGAGGCACTGGGCAAGGCACGCCTCCCCGGCGACCGGGACTTCCTGCGCCGCTTCCCGCACCAGTTGTCCGGCGGGCAGCAACAGCGGCTCGTCCTGGCACACGCCCTGCTGGCCGGCCCTTCCGTGATCGTCGCCGACGAACCCACCACCGGCCAGGACGTCGTCACCCGGGCCGAGGTCGCCGCCGAACTGTCCGGGCTCGGCGTCGCCGTCGTCCTGCTCAGCCACGACCTCGAACTGGTACGGGAACTGGCCGACCAGGTCGTGGTGCTCAAGGACGGCCGCGTCGTCGAGTCCGGCCCGACCGTCCTGGACTCCCCGCGCACCGAGTACGCCAAAGCTCTGGTCACCGCGCACCCCCGCGAGCCGGAGCCCCGCGCGGAACCGGTCGCCCTCCTGGAGATCGAAGATCTCGGCAGCGGGATCCTGCGCGAGGTGACCCTCGACGTCACCCGAGGCGAACGGCTGGCCGTCGTCGGCCGTTCAGGCAGCGGAAAGACGACACTCGCGCGCTGCGTCGCGGGCCTGCGCCCCTGGTCGTCCGGCGCCATACGCCTGGCCGGCCGCCCCCTGCCCCGGCGGCGCGACCGCACCGACCTGGCCCGCGTACAGTACGTCTTCCAGAACGCCCTGGCCTCGTTCGACCCCCACCGCGCCATCGTGGACCAGGTCGCCAGAACCGCCGTACGCCTGCGCGGCCTGCCCGTACCCGCCGCCCGGGAAGAGGCCGTCGAGACACTCGCCACGCTCGGCCTGGACCACGACACCGCCCGGCGACGCCCCCACGCGCTCTCCGGTGGCGAACTCCAGCGCGCCGCCCTGGCCCGCGCCCTGCTCGCCCGCCCCGACGTACTGATCTGCGACGAGATCACCTCCGGTCTCGACCCCGTCACCCAGGCCGAGGTGCTCGACCTGCTCACCGCCCTCGACGTGACCCTGATCGTCATCAGCCACGACCTCCCCTTGGCCGCGCGGATCGCCGACCGGGTCGCGGTCATCCACGACGGCCGCCTGATCGAGCACGGCCCCGCCGCCCAGCTGCTCCGCCGCCCCGCCGGCCGAGTGCTCCTCCCTGCCCCGGACCAGTGAGACACTTCCCGGTGCCGTCGCCCTACCGGCCGCCGGGCGAGCGCCGCTGCGGCTCCGTGCCGCGTTCCACCCGGGCGATGAACAGCACGGGCTCGCCCGCGCGCGTCCCCGTCCAGCCGCCGGCCACGGGCAGCAGCTCGTCCACGTGCTGCGCCCCCGGGCAGGGGACGATCCGGTCGATCGTGACGAGGTCACCGGTCACCGGGCCGGCCGCTCGGACGGCGGCCTCCAGGGCGGCGGGCGCGATGCCGTGGGCCGGCGGGAACGGTGTCGTCCACAGGTCGGCGGCCGTCACGGTGGGCTGCGGGCCGTCCGCCGTCCCGAGGACGAGCCCCGACCAGGCCAGCCGGCCGCCGTCCCGCGCCCCGCCGGGATGGGGTACGGGCGCCGGAGCCGGGAGCGAGGGCGGCTCGGGCCGGTAGAGCAGGCGCATCGAACCGGCGGCCGCGCCGTCGGCGGCCGTGATCGAGACGTGCACGGTCCAGCCCTCCTCCGTCGTCTCGCCCACCGCCGACGTGGTGAACCGGCTCCCCTTCTCCGCGAGGACCAGCGCCGACGGCCGCACCCGCACCTCACGCACCGAGGCCAGGTGCTGGAGCGGCCAGCCGGGCGGGACCACCCAGTCGGCGACCGAGCACGCCTGCTCGACCAGAACCGAGACCGGCAGCGCCGGCCGGCCGTCCACCGTGAAGTCGGCCAGGCAGGGATGGGCGCCGGGCCGGTGGACGATCGAGCCGCGCAGGGAGCGGAACGGCCGGAACTCCTCGACGGTGCCGAGGAAGTGGGCCAGGCCGTGCAGCCGGGGCAGGTCGGGGTGGCCGGTGAACAGCCAGAAGCCGCGCAGCTGGGTGGGGACGAGCGCGCCGCCCACCTGGCCGATGAACATGACCTCGCCGGTGCCGCCGGAGCGCAGCTCGTCGATCCAGCGGCGCACGCCCTCGGCGGGGTCGAGGGTGGACACGTAGCGGACCGCCGCGTCGTAGTTGGCGATCACGCCCAGGCGCTCCCACGTCGGCCAGCAGAGCGTCTGCGTCGGCAGCCCGTACGTGTTGCGCGCCCAGAACCCCAGCCTGGGCAGCGCCTCGTTGCCGGCCGCGTAGTCGATCTGGCCGATCATGCCGCCCATGCGCCCGGCCAGCGACCCCACGTTGCAGAAGACCTTGAGCGCCGCCCGCCGCTCCGGCGTGGCGAGCACCGCCCTGGTCAGCGCCGCGAACCCCGACACCTTCACCTCGACCGTTCGCACGACCTCCTCGGGGGTCTTCCGGTCGAGCCTGGTCGGCAGGTCGATGCCGGCGTTGTGCACCACCACGGTCGGCGCCGGGAGGCGGGCGAACAGGGCGTCCACCTGCTCCTGCCGGACGCAGTCGCACGGCTCGTAGGCGATGCGCAGGCCGTCCCGCCCGGCGGCGGCCAGGTTGGCGGCGACATGGCGCAGCTCCGACTCGCGCTTGAGCGCCGCCCGCGCCTCCCGCAGGGCGTCGGCGGTGCGGGCGGCGGCGATCCGGGCCCGGCGGTGGGCGGCGTAGCGGTCGTCCGGCAGCGTGAGCCAGCCGGCGGCGGGCAGCTCGTCGCGGCCGGTCACCACGACGCGGCAGCCGAACCGCTCGGCCAGGCCGCGGGCCAGCGCGAAGCCGACACCGCGCGCGCCGCCCGAGATCAGCACCAGGTCGTCCGGGCCCAGGTTCAGGGTGGGCACGGGCTCCGGGCTCGGCAGGGCGGTGAGGGCGTGGCGCACGCCCCGCCGGTAGCCGATCTCGAACAGGTCCCAGGCCGCCAGCTCGGCCTCCAGCAGCCCGGCGAGCGCGTCCGCGTCGGCGGCGTCGGCGGCGTCGGCGGCGTCGACGTCCAGCACCTTCACGGCCAGGTTGGGCAGCTCGCGGGGCAGGCACTTGGCGAACCCCGCCCAGATCCCGCCCAGGGGCGAGTCGATCGGCCCGTCGTCGTAGCCCATCAGCCCGCCCATCGCGGTGACCGCGACGTAGCAGCACCGGTCGGCACGCGACTCCTCCCGCCAGGCGCCGTACCGGTGCCGCACCATGCGGGTGGTCCTGGCCAGCGCGTCCCGCCATTCGCCGCCGCCGAGCTCGTACGGGACGCCGGTGACGTTCAGGTCGACGATCCCGTCCCAGCCGCCGTCCTCCGGCTCGTGGCCGGGGACGCACACCTCGGCGCCGAGGCGGTCCGCCACGCGCCGGGCCAGCTCCGCGTCCGAGCCGATGACGAGCAGCCGCCGCGCCACCGGCGCCGGCGGCGGCAGCGGGTGCGGCACCGGCTCCCACACCATGCGGCGCACGGGCCGCACGAAGGAGCCGGTCTCGAACGACACCAGGTGCGGCCGCACCGGCGCGGGCGCCGCGACCGTCATGCCCGCTCCTGGACGACCGCCGGCAGGCCCGAGCTCGGGAACAACGTGATGTAGTGGCCGCTGCGCACCTGGCGCGCGCCCGGCAGCCGCAGCCGGTACCGCTGCGACAGCATCGCCACCGCCGTCACCAGCGTCGCCATCGCCAGCCCCTTGCCGATGCACATGCGCCGCCCGCCCCCGAACGGCAGGAAGGCGTGCTTGTGCCGGCCGTCCTGGGCGCCGTCCAGGAAGCGCTGCGGGTCGTAGGCCTCCGGGTCCGTCCAGTGCTCGGGGGAGCGGTGCGTGCCGTACACGCTGAGCAGGACCGTCGTGCCCGCCGGGACGTGCCGCCCCGCCAGGGTGTCCGGCTCGACGGCGTCGCGGGGGAACTGCCAGACCGGCGGGTGCAGGCGCAGCGCCTCGTTCACCGCCGCCGTGGTCTGCGGCAGATCGCCCAGCCGCTCGGGGTCGGGCGGGTCGCCGGCCAGCACCTCGTCCACCTCGCGCTCGACGGCGCGGCGCGCCTGCGGGTGGCGGGCCAGCTCGTACATGGTCCAGGCAAGCGCCTGGCCGGTGGTGTCCGAGCCGGCCAGCAGCAGCGTGCGCAGGTTGTCCGACACCTCCGTGTCCGACAGGCCGGCCGCCAGCAGCAGCCCGGCGGCGTCCGAGCCGGGCTCGCCGGCGGCCCGCCGCTCCTCGATCACCTGGCGGATGATGCCGTCGAGCACCCGGTTCGACCACTTGCGGGCCCGGTGGTAGCGCGTCGGCACGAACGACGGGATCAGCGCTGGGACGCCCTTGATCGTACTGGTGTAGATCACCTTGTTGGCGATCGCGGCGGCACGGGAGTAGTCGGTGCCCGACAGGTCCCGGCCGACCAGCGCCATGCCCATGACCCGGGCGGACACGTCCATCAGCTCCGGCGCGACGTCCACGACCGCGCCTGAGGCCGCGTGCTCCGACCAGCGCCGCAGCACCGCCCGCGTGGCCGCGACCGCCTCGCGGGCGTTGCCGGTGACCCGCTGCGGGGTGAACGCCGGCTGCACCGCCCGGCGCGGGCCGCGCCAGCCGTCGGTGTCGAGCGTCAGCAGCCCCGACCCCATCATGCCGAAGAAGCCCTGGTAGAGGGTGCCGCGCTGGTAGTTGTCCGGGTTGACCCGCAGCACCCGCTCGATCGCCTCGGGCTCGGTGACCTGGACGAACGGGATGGGCAGCTGCACCGACACCAGCGAGTCGCGCTCCTGCATGCGCAGCGTGTAGGCCAGCGGGTCCTTGAAGTAGGGGATGGCGTCGCCGATCACCGGCAGCCCTCGCGGGCCGTGGGCGACCGGGCAGGTCCCTTCGCGGTTCATGGGCGCTCCTCGCGATCGAATCGCTCTCTGTCGACGTACTCGCCGGTCTCCTGGTCCACGTAGCCGACGACGGCGCCGATGATGTCCTTCACCTGCAGCAGCACCTCGCCGCTCGACGCGACCGCGATGGCCCGGTTGTCCGGCTCGGGGTCCTCCAGGTCGAGGTCGACGGGGGTGACGTACAGCTCCACCGGCTCGGTCAGCGCGGCGAGCGTCAGATCGGTGTGCCCGCCGTACAGGTCGATGCGGCGGATCGAGCGGGGGATCGCGACGGGCGTCCAGCGGCCCGCCACCCGCTCCAGGACGGCCACGCGCACGAGGCCGTCCAGCGTGACGGACGGGACCAGCAGGTCGGGGAACCAGCGGCGCAGCGCGGGCGCGTCGAGCGCGAGCCGGCCGCGCCGGCCCAGCGGATGCGTCCGGGTGCCGGTGGTGGACGCGAACACCTCGCGCAGCAGCACCTCGGAGCCCGGCACGTGGTACGGGTCGCGCAGCGGCCGGCTGCCGTGCTCGTCCCAGTGCGTCCAGGCGGGGCCGGGCACGGGGGCGTCGCGCAGCCGCACGGTGACCGAGAAGTGCACCCGGTCGCGGGCGACGGTGACGCCGTTCGGGGCGACCACGTCGCCCAGCACCTTCACCGCCACCACCGACTCGCCCTCGTCGGCGCGCAGCAGCCTGGCGGTGAGCCGCTTCACCTCCGGCCGGTCCGCGCGGTAGATCCGCAGGAACGACTCCAGCCGCAGGTCCTCGAAGACGACCGGCACCCGGCCCGGCACCAGCGCGACGGCGGCCTGCGCCGCCAGCTCCGGGACGAACGTGCCCGGCAGCGTGGGATAGCCGCGGACCTGGTGGAGGTCGAGGTATCCGTCCCTGTCCATGGAGAACGTCCGCTCGGCCACCAGCTCGCCGGCGTCGCGGCGGAGCACCCGGTCGATGTACGGCAGGGGCCGCGCCGCCGCCCGGGCGCTGGACGGCGCGCCCGCCGAGAACTCCAGGAACTCGGGCACCGCGGCCCTGATCGCGGCCCGCTCCTTGTCGCCGAAGAACACGGTGACCGGGGCGTCCGGGGCGGCGGCCAGCTCGGCCATGAAGTGCTCGACACCCTCCTCGGTCGGCGTCGGCGTGAACTCGCCGCTGCCCTCCAGGAAGTCGCGCATCAGCGGGGTGGCGCCGAGGCCGATGTCGCGCCAGAGGGTCCAGCCGATCGTGAACTCCCCGTCGGCGTTCATGGCGCTGGTGTTGAGGAAGTCGTTGGCGGCGCCGTAGTCGGTCTCGCCGCGCTGGCCCGTCAGGCCGATGAACGAGCCGAAGTTGCACCACAGGCGCGGCTCGCGGCCCCTGGTCGCCTCCTTGAGGTTCAGGTACGTGCGCACCTTCAGGTCACGCACCGCGCGGAAGTCCGCGACGGACTTGGCGGCTACGCCGGACGCGCGGTTCGTGCCCGCGATGTTGAGCAGCAGGTCGATCGGGCCGTTCACGGTCGCGAGGGCCCGCTCGACCGCGCCGCCGTCCCGCAGGTCACAGCGCAGGTAGCGGACGCGTCCCGGGCCGCACAGCCGCTCCAGGCCGGCCAGCGTGCGCCGGACCTGCCGCGCCTCGCCGAGCCGGTCGAACCGGGCGTTCGCCTCCGGCACCGAGGCCCCCTGCCGCAACTGGGCGCGGATGAACGCGCTGCGGTCGAGCTCCTCGCCGGTCTCGTCCGGGAGTTCGGAGCTGCCCAGCACCACCAGGCGCGGCCGGTGGCGCGCGGCCAGCGCCTCCAGGATGGGCGCGCCGATGCCGCGCGCCCCTCCGGCGGCCACGACCAGCGCGTCCGCGCCCAGTGCCGGGACCTCGGACGGCGGAGCCGGCGTGGGCACCGCCCTCGGGGTGAGCCGCACGCCGCCCGCGTGGTACGTCACGGGGATGAGCCGCCGCGCGCCCAGCTCGGCGCTCACCGTGGCGAGCACCTCGTCGAGCGGCACGTCCTGGTGCACGGTGGCCAGCACGTCGGCGCCGGGGAACTCCAGCGCCAGGCTCTTGACCAGGCCGGTGAACAGGCCGGTGAAGGGCAGCGGCACGCCCGCCTCCGTCACGCCGCCCACGACGCTCACCACGAACGAGCCGCCGTCGAGGTGCGGGGCGCACTCCTTGGCCTTGATGAAGGTGCGTTCGTGCAGGTCGAGCAGGTCCTCGACCGGCTGCGACCAGCGGGCCGCGCGCAGGCGGGGGTCGGTGGCGTCCACGATCACCCTGACGTGCGCGGACACGCCGTCGCCGCGGCCCGCCGCGAACCGCGCCGCGTAGTCCGGCGCGTTCGTGAGCACGACCGCGTCCGGCGGGACGGCCGGCGGGGCCGCGCGTACGGGCCGGCGCGGGTCGGGGGCCAGCTCGAACACGTGCCGGTCGAGCAGCCGCCCGCTCACACGCTCGGCGGCGTCCCGGCCGGCGGTGTCGTCCCGGCGGGCGGGGTCGGTCGGGTGGCCTGTGGTGTTTCGTTCGGTGGGGTGGGTCAAGTGGCCGGTGGCGTCCTGGCCGGTGGGTCTGGTCAGCCGGATAAGCCGTGCCCGGGCACTGGGATCGGGCCGGAGTTCGATCGTTGCGTCGCCGCCGCCCTCCAGGAAGGCGATGAGCTCGCGGGCGCCCTGCGCGCCCAGCAGGTTGGCCCGAGCGCCGCTCATGCCGTGGCCTCCAGCCTCTCCTCAGCCGCCGCCTCGACGGACACCTCGGCCAGCACCGGCAGCCCCTCGGCCAGGGCCAGCGACTTGCGGGTGACCGCGAACAGGAACGTCCCCTCGCCGATCGGGCCGCCGCCGAGCAGCTCGCCCCACGACGCGAGGCTGTTGCCGTTGCTCCCCGCCACCAGGGCGACGTCCACGTCGCCGAAGTCCAGGTAGCGCCCGGCCAGGTCGAAGGCGTCGGCCAGCGAGGCCGCGCCGCCGTCCACGGCGATGTTGAGCCCGCGCAGGTCGAAGTAGCCGCACAGGCGGGCGGCGATCACGTTGGGCATCTCGCCCGGGAAGGAGTCCTCGTCCGGCTGGGCGATCAGCCTCGTCACGCGTTCGCGCAGCTCGCCCGTCCGCTCGCGCGCCAGGTGGTCGAGCGCGTCCAGGTAGGCGCGCACGGCGTACAGGACGGCGTTGCGCGTGGGCCCGGTGTGGCCAACGACCACGCCGGTCGTGCGGCTGTGCCGCGCGCAGAACTCGCGGATACGCGGTTCCAGGCGCTGCATGCACTCGATGATCATGAGCTGGGTGCGGTCGGTCGCCCGGATCGTGGAGGCGGGCAGCCGCAGGCGGGCGAACGGCGGGTGCGGATAGGCGTCGCCGAACGAGTCCGGCAGGAGGTGCCGCCCGCGCGCCCACGCGCCGACCTGCTCGTTGTCCTCGGCGCCCGGCACGTGGGCCGACCACCCGACGATCACCATGGGCTCGCCGTTCCTGGCCCCGTACCCCGCCCTGGCGGGCCGGCCGGGCCGGAACTCCTGCACCAGCAGGTGCGCGTTGGTGCCGCCGAAGCCGAACCCCGACACGGCGGCCGTGCGCGGCCCGTCCGGCCGGGGCGGCCAGGGCACCGGCCGCGTGGGGACGCTCAGGTTGCACGACTCCAGGCCGAAGGCGTCCGGCGCCGCCGAGAAGCGGTGCTGGGCCGGGATCACCCCGTGCCGCAGCCCGAGCAGCGCGTGGATGACCGACACCACGCCCGCCGCCCAGCCGGTGTGGCCGATCAGGGACTTGTTCGAGGTCACCCGCACCGGGCGGGTGCCGGCGTAGGCGGCGCGCAGGCTCAGGAACTCGGCCTCGTCGCCCGCCGGGGTCCCGGTGGCGTGCGCGATCACCCAGTCGACCTCGCCGGCGGCGACGCCCGACTTCTCGAAGGCCCGCGCGATGGCCAGCTCCTGGCCGGCGCTGGACGGCGCGTAGATCGCCTTGCCCTTGCCGTCCGCCGACAGCCCGACGCCCGCGACGAGCCCGTGCACGGTGTCGCCGTCGGCCAGCGCCCGCGACAGCCGCTTCAGAACCACAACGCCCGCGCCGTCGGAGAACAGCACGCCGTCGGCGCTCCGGTCCAGCGCGCGGACCTCGCCGCCGCGCGACAGGCCGTGCAGCTTGGAGAACAGCACCGAGCCGCCGGGGGCCAGCGCGAACGCGCCGCCGCACACGGCGATCTCGGTCCGGTCCGCCAGGAGGTCGCGCAACCCCAGGTCGATGGCGTAGAGGGAGGACGAGCACGCCGTGTCCACCATGAGCAGCCGCGTGTCCGCCGGGAGCAGGCCGTCGATGGCGCCCGCGCCGACCCGGTGCGGGAACGGCCGCGAGCGGGCGGCGTCGCCGTGGGGCAGCACGCCAGGCCCGCCGAGTTCCCGGTCGACCAGGGCCTCCTGCAGGTGCTGGCTGCCGTCCGGGGTGTAGCCGAAGCAGGCGGTGAAACGGTCGGAGTCCCGCCTGGTCACGCCCTCGAGCGCCTGGTGAACGCTGTGCCGCAGCCACAGCGTGGTGTGGTCGAGCCCGGCGTCCGGGCGTTCGGCGGCCAGGGCGGGGTGCGGGGTGAATGCGGTGATGAAGCCGGAGCGGCGCTGGTAGGTCTTGTCGGGGGCGCGGGGGTCGTCGTCGTGGAAGCTCGCCACCGGCCAGCGGTCCGGTGGGACGTCCACGAACAGGTCGGCACCTTCGTCGAGCAGCCGCCAGAACGCGTCGGGGTCGCCGGCCCCCGGGACGGCCAGGCCCATGCCGACCACCGCGATCGGATCCACGTCCGGGGTCCGCTCAACGTCCGGGGTCCGTTCCGCGTGCGGGGTCCGTTCCGTGTCCGGGGTCCGTTCCGTGTCCGGGGTCCGTTCCGTGTCCGGGGTCCGTTCCGTGTCCGGGGTCCGTTCCGTGTCCGGGGTCCGCTCCACCTCCTGGATCCGTTCCACGGACGGCGCCGGCTCTGGCGCGGGGGCGGGGTCCGGGGACAGGGCCGCGCGGTGCAGCGACATGCCGCCGTCCGCGACCACCGTCTGGCCCGTGACCCAGGCCGCGCCCGGTGAGGCGAGGAGCAGCACCAGGTTCGCCAGATCGGCCGGGGTCGCCAGCCGGCCCATCGGGGTCGCGGCCACGGCGTTCGCGCTCATCGACGCGAACCCGGGGAACATCCGGCCGACCGGGTTGTCCAGCAGCCCGGCGGAGGCGGTGTTCACGCGGATCCCGTCCGGGGCGAACTCGGCGGCCAGGTAGCGGGTCAGTGCCTCCAGCGCGGCCTTCGACAGCCCCACCGGCAGGTAGTTCGCCGGCGCGTACGCCGCGCCGACCGAGGAGACGTTGACGACGCAGCCCGCGTCCGAGGCCGCCAGCAGCGGGCGGGCGGCGCGGGCGCACCACAGCGCGCCTTTGACGTTGGTCTCGTACGCCTGGTCCAGGTGCTCTTCGGTCAGCTCGGCCCACCCGGCGAAGGTGCCCGCGGCGGCATTGTTGACCAGCAGGTCCAGCCGGCCGTACACCGAGGTGACCTCGTCGAACATCCGGCGCACCTGGTCCTGCTTGGCCACCGACGCCCTGATCACGCGGACGCCGCGGCCCAGCTCCGCCGCCAGCGCCTTGGCAGCGTCGTAGGAGTGGAAGCAGTTCAGCACCACCGTGGCGCCCGCTTCGGCGAGCGAGCGCACGATGTGGGCGCCCACGCTGCCCGCGCCGCCGGTGACGAGGGCCACCCTGCCCTCGAACCCGCCCTTCACCGCCGTCATGCCGCGTCCGCGCTGGCCAGCGAGTCGACCACGAAGTCCACTACCTGGCCGAACGTGCGGTAGTCGGAAACCCGCAGGTCCTCGGGGCGTGGGCCCAGCTCGAACAGCAGGCCGAGCCGGCCCATGAGCTCCACGCGCTTGACCGAGTCGACGCCGAGGTCGGCCTCCAGCTCGGCGTGGTCCTCGAAGACCTCCTCCGGGTACTCCAGGGTGGTGGCGTACAGGTCGCGCACGCGCGCCGCGATCGCCTCCCTCGGCTGCGCGGCGGCGGGCCTCCCCTCGGCGACGGCAGCTCGGCCGGGGCTGTCGGCGGATGCGGCCTGCGCGCCCTCAGCCGCGGGGACGGTGCGCGGAACTTCGGCAGTGGTCGTGGGGTGCGGGCCTTGGGCGGTGGGGACGGTGCGCGGGACTTCGGCGGTGGTTGTGGGGTGCGGGCCTTGGGCGGTGGGCGCGGTAGGGGCGGTGCGCGGGCCGGTGGCGGCGGGGGCCAGGAAACGTCCGGTCTCCCGCAACGTGTCCACGTCCGCCAGCAGCGGCGTGTGCACGAACGCGGCTCGGTGCGCCGCCCGCACCCGCGACGTCAGCGCCCGCCCGGCGCCCACCTCGACCCAGACCCCCACGCCCGACCGGTGCAGCCGCTCGACGGCCGCGCCGAACCGCACCGGCGTGACAAGATGGGCGGCGAGCAGCTGGCCGAGGTCGTCCGAGTCGCGGTAGTAGCGGCCCAGGATGGGCGAGAAGACGGGTACGCCCAGCCCTCGCCGGCCGTACCCTGTGAGCCTGCGGCCCAGGTCCTGCGCGGCGGCGGCGAGCAGCGGGCTGTGGAACGGATGCGGCGCGCGCAGCACCGTGGCGGACAGGCCCACGGCGTCGGCGATCGCGGACGTACGCCGCAGCGCGTCGGCGGGCCCCGACACCACCGTCTGCTCCGGCCCGTTGTCCACCGCGATCACGGCCCCGGAGGTCGGCAGCAGGTCCAGGATCTGCTGGGCCCGTTCCGTGGCGCAGCCCAGCGCCAGCAGCCCGCCGCCGCTGCTGTCGTGCTCGCGCAGCGCGATGATGCGATGGCAGAGGATCTCCGCGCCCTCGGCGACGTCCAGCGCGCCGCCGGCGACCAGCGCGGCGATCTCGCCGAGGCTGTGCCCGACCAGCACGCTGAACCGGGCGCCCTCGTCGGCGAGCGCCCGGAAAGCCGCGGTGGACGTGGCGAAGACGGCCAGCTGCAGCACGTCCGGCGCCTCGTCGAGCAGGCGCTCTGCGGATTCACCGGAAAAAGCGCGCCCCAGGCCCTTCCCGAGCATTCCCCGGGCCACTTCGTCAATGGTTTCGACCGCTTTGGCCACACCATCGCCATGCGTTTTCAACCGCTCCAGAATGTTCGGCGCATAAGCGCCCTGGCCTGGGAATAGGCCTACTACGATTTCGACGGTGCTCAGCATTGTCTCCCCTTCCCGAGCACGACGAATGGGCGAATCGGCCGCCCCATGAGATCCCCGTGATAAAGGTGCGTGCGGGGGATTGACGCATTCGACGATAACCACGGCCGGGACTCGCGGAACACCCCTAAGGCGCGACCTCTGGGGTAACCCGGTGGGGGAGCGGTGACACCCCCAAGGGCTGCTACGGAGGGCAACGGCGCTGTCACGATGTCCATATCTCGCTGCAGAAAGTGGTGTGAGACCATTTCCCACTGGCGGTCGCCGACGACGCTCTATGTCACCCTCATAGCCCAAGACCGGCTCGACCTCGAAGACCCCGACAAGATAGACAAGAACGTCGGCTTCCCTGGCGTGCTGCCCACCAAGGTGTTGGAGCAGCAGAGCGTCGGCCAGGTGATCGGCCACATGGGCGAGCTGGCGGCCAGGGTGGCGGGCGCGATCTTCAACCTGCCAAGGTCATGCGGCGGCCGAATCCCACGTACGTCGAGATCGCCAAAGTGCTGCCGCTGACGTACGCGGTGGCGCTGGTGGACCCATTGGCTGTGCCCGTGACATCCCTTAGGCGGCCGCTCGATATCACGTACGCGCCCACCCGCGCGCGTGGCCGCCGGGGGAACGCCGGCGGTCAGGCGGGGTGCCGGCGATGCGGGCGGCGTGGCGGTGGTCGGCGGCCCAGGTGCTGGCGAGGCGGCGTTTGCCGTGGCCCCAGTGGGTCTGTGGCATTCGTTGTTTCGCCGCTGGTGGTGATCATCCTTCCGGGGGTGCTGGGGTGTTGGTGAACACGGCGATGTCGCGGTCAAAACAGACGATGACGTGTCCGTCTTCGCTGATCGCCACCGCTCTTACGGGTTTGGGGAAGTGCAAGTCGGGGCCGATTTGCTTGCGGGTGGCAAGCTTCCACACGCGTACCGTCTGATAGCTGGTGGTGACAGCGATGGGTTGACCGTCCACTGTGCCGGCGACGACCGCGTCGGTGGCTCTGGTGGGAAGTTTGCCGAGGGCGTCGCCCGTGGCCACGTCCCATATCTTCACAGGGTCTGAGCTGCTGTCGCTGACGGTGATCGCGGCCGGCCGATCGCCAATGGTGGTGGCGGCGAGGTCTTGCACGGATCCGCCGTGCCGATCGGCGGGGAAGGTAATGGTCGACCGGTCGGTGGTGAGGTCGAGCACCTGGAGGGTGCCGTCTTGGGTGACGGTCAGGGCGACTGGTCGGCCGTTGAGGGTGGTGACGCCGACTGCGCCCGTCCAGCGCCGCTGGCCGGCGCCGGATGCGTCGATCTCTTCGCCGGTGTTCAGGTTCCACATGCGGACCGTTTCGTCGTAGCTGCCGGTCACGGCCACCGACTGGCCATCGAACTCCACTACGGCAGCCGTACAGACGGCGCCGGTATGACCGGTGAACGGCCCGCCTATCTGCGTCCCCGAGTTGAGATCCCATAGTCGGACGGTCTCGTCGTAGCTGCCGGTGACCGCCGCCGGCCGGCCGCCGACGAGCGCGGCGGCAATCGCGGTGACCGTCTCGGTGTGACCGGTGAGCGGATCATCGACTTGCTCGCCGGTAGCCAGATCCCACACTCGAACGGTCTCGTCGTCGCTGCCGGTCAGGGCAACAGAACGGCCATCAAGCACCGTGGTGGCGACGGCAGAGACATAGCTGGTGTGGCGATTGGGGAACTCGTCAACTCGCCGCCCTGACGACAAGTCCCACATCCGTACCGAGTGATCGTCGCCGGCGGAGACGGCCACCGGTCGCCCGTCCACCACCGTCGTCGCAACCGCCCGAACCCCATTGGTGTGCCCGGTGAGCGGCTTGCCGATTTGCTGGCGTGACCTCAGATCCCAGATCCGTACAGTTCCGTCGATGCCCCCGGAAACGGCCACCGGGCGTCCGTCCAGAACCGTGGTCGCAACCGCCTTCACAAAGCCGGTGTCGCCACTGAACGGTTTGCCCATCTGCTGGCCTGACGTCGGATCCCACAACCGTAAGGTTCCATCGTCCTCACCGCTGGAAATTGCCACCGGCTGCCCGTCTATCACCGTGGTCACAACCAACTCGACGTTGTACCCGTGGCCCCTCAGCGGTTTACCGATCCGACGGCCCGACTTCAGGTCCCACAGGCGTAGGGTGCGGTCGGCGCCGCCGGAGATGGCCACCGATCGTCCATCCACCACTGTGGTCGCAACCGCTGTGACCCAACCCGTGTGACCTTTGAACGGCTCGCCGATCTGCTCGCCCGACCTCAGATCCCACCTGCGTACGGTTTTGTCGTGACCGCCGGAAACCCCCACCGGCCGCCCGTCCACCACTGTGGTCGCAACCGCTTTGACCCAACCATTGTGCCCTTTGAACGGCTCGCCGACTTGCTGACCGGACATCAGATCCAGCACCCGTACGATTCCGTTGTTGCCGCCGGCGAAGACTGCCACCGGCCGCCCGTCCAGGACCGTGGTCGCGAGCGACTCCACGTAGTCGTAGTCGGCGCGACCGGTGAACGGTTGACCGATCTGCTGACCTGACGTCAGGTCCCACAGGCGTAGGGTCCGATCGCGACCGCCGGTGACTGCCACCGGCCGCCCGTCCACGACCATGGTCGTAACTGCCCACACCCGATCGGTGTGGCCGGTTCGTGGCACCCCGACCGGCTCGCCGAACGCCAGTTCACCCGCCGGCCGACTGGTCCACGTCAAAGTCCACTGGGCATTCTTGGTGAACGGAACCCGGGCCGCGGCCGATCGAGAAGAAGACATGGCGGAGATGCTAGCCGCCACCCCTGACAAAGATCACCCGCCCTTGATCGCCGTCGGTCATGCGCGGCCCGGCAACCGGGGGTGCGAGCCCGAGTGGACCCCGCTCTGGCCAGGCTGAAGTGCTGGAAGACCCTGCGCGACTACCGCGATGCGCGCACCGTCCCGTCGGCGGCACCGCTCAGAACGGCGATGCCGCCAAAGAGCGCCCGGAGCGCTACGACTACGAACGCGGGTGGCGGCGGCCGACGCCCTCGTAGAGAGGGTGCTCGACGCCGAGCCCGCGGCCGAGCTGCTGGTGGCCGACTCCCACGGCTCCTACCGCGACATCCTGCCGGCGGGCTCGTACGGCGTTCCTGTCGTACTGGTCGGCGGCGACGACGCGGCGTGCGAGGAGTTCGCGCACCGGCGCCCCAGGCCGTCATCGTGTCCGTCAAACAAGGCGTCGGCCAGCACCATGCATCCGGAGGAAGCAAGAGAGCGCCCGCGGCAGGGCGCCGGCCAGGCGATACGACTCCTTGCCGGCAATCGGCCGGTCCCGCGGCCGGTCAGAGCCGGGCGGTCGTCGTGGCCGCCATGTGCAGGGGCGCGCGCAGCTCATGTCGGCGGCCGAGCTGTCGGTCGGTCTTCGGCTCGACGGATCACGCGGGCTTGCGTGCGCGAGGCGCTGCGGGGCGAGCGCACCCTGGTCAAGACGCATGGGCCGCGCGGCACCGTCCACCTGCTGCCCGCTCGCGACCTCTACCTGGGCCGGGATGAACGAGCTCACCGACAGCGGGCACGAAACGGCCCTAAAGCATTATCGCGAGTGTCGTCCAGGCCGCTGCCGCCCCCACCACGGCGCCCGCGAGCGCCTGCGTGGCCGTGTGGTGCGACACCTGGACCCGGGCCCACCCGATCACCGCCACCACCACCGCGCCCACCACCAGGACCGGTACCGCAGGAAGTACGTACGCGAGCACGACGGCGGTGCCGGCCGACACCCCCGTGTGGAAGCTGATCTTCCACACCAGTGTGATCGGCCCCATCACCAGAACCCAGGACAGCATCACGGCCACCGACGCCACCACCACACGGGGCGCGTCCAGCAGTGCCAGCGCGGTCAGGCCCACCACCACCGTGGTGAGCCCGACCAGCATCGGCCCTTTCCGCGACTTCCGCTCGACCAGGTGAATCGAGTCGAGCCGGCCTCGCCGCACGCCCACCGCGATCACAGCCGCGGGCACGCCCGCGCACACCGCTGCGGCGAGCAACCCCCATGCCAGGCCCGCCCAGCCCTCGGCTGACAGCCCAGCCACCGGAGGCATGGCGATCCCCACATATTGCGGGGCGAACACCTCAGTCACCGCACGCGCGAATCGCCCGCCACGTCCGGCCGTGCCTGCGGCCTCCCCTATGCCTTCCACCCGTTGACCAGCCACATCGCCCCCTTTGTGATCGCCGCCCTGCCCTGTACGGTCCACTATGGCGATCCTTGTCCATAATCGTGAGCCATGCTCCGGCTTTCGCCGGCGCAACTGCCATCCGTTCGGGGCTGATCCATCTGATGGCGGCCCTGACCACCCTGGTGGCCCGTGCGCGTTGGCATGGGCACGGTGCTGTCCTCGGTGACCGTGGCCCTGACCGCGTACCAGCTGATGCAACTCCTCGGCGAGTGGCATGTGAAGATGACCGCATGACCGAGAGGACCCGCGTCAGAAGGCCTGCGTACCTGGCCGCGGCGCTCCTGGCCGCGATCCTGATCGGGGCACTGCTCTTCGCTGAGGAGCTGCGCTTCGCCCACTCGTCAGGGGACATGGCGGCGGTGGCTCGCACGCTGGGAGAGGGCGTCGAACTCAGGGATCAGAGCATCGGAAGCCTCTCGTTCGAGTTCGTCCGGCGGGAGGAGCAGCAGGTCTACTTCTACCGGGGCAAGTACTGGGACGGGGACGGCTACGGCTATGTCTGGAGCCCCGGGAGCCGGCCGAGCGATGTTCGGCACCTGATGGGGCCCTGGTACAAGTTCCGGGACGACGCGCACCAGTGATGGCCCGGTCAACGCGTCGGTGCGGCGCCCGTGCTCCCCACATCGCGTGAGAAGCCGATCAGGGGCAGCGTCAGCAGCACGAGTCTGGCGCCGATCGCCAGGGTGCTGCCGGTGGACAGGGTGTCGACGGCGAGAGCGCCGAGGGCGATGGACAGGTTGAACATCGAGGCGTACAGCGACGAGGCGGCTTGTTCGGTTCGTACGGGACGGCGACCTTCATCGGGCCTGCGCCGATGGCGCGCGGTTCGAGGAGGCTCCGCAGGCCCTCGGGCCGAGCTCGCGGCCCAGACCCGACTCCGCGGTCCATGTCCTCCACGGTCGCGACCGGTACCTCGCCGACGACCTCCTCGCTCGACGGGGAGACGACCTTCAGCACCTCGCCGCCCGCCGGTTCGACCCACTCACCTCCGATCTAGAACTCACGCCGGTACATCAGCCGATCGTCCATGACGCTTGCCTCCCCGCCGTGGACCGGTCCTCGACGGTGATGGCCAGGGCGGGGCAGACCAGGGCGGCCTGCTGCACGTCCGCCGGCCGTTCGGCCGACGGGTCGTCGTTCAGCAGGACGACGATCCCGTCCTCGTCACGCTGGTCGAACACGTCGTCGGCGGCCATCACGCACTGCCCCGATGCGACGCACTTGTCCTGCTCGATGATGATCTTCACATTCTCCTCCTCGGTGTCACCAGGTGACGGGCAGTTCGTAGGCCCCGTAGACGAACCCGTCGTGCTTGAACGGGATCTGCTCCAGCTCGGCGGCGAGCGCCAGGGTGGGGATCCGCCGCAGGAGGGCGGGGTAGGCGACCTGCAGCTCCATCCGCGCCAGCGGCTGTCCCAGGCACTGGTGCACCCCGTACCCGAAGGTGACGTGCAGCCTGGGGTTGCGCTGGAGGTCCAGCCGGTCCGGGTCGGGGAAGACGGACGGGTCGCGGTTGGCGGTCTCGTTGACCGTGATGATGCCCTCGCCGGCCCGGATGACCTGGCCGGCGATCTCGATGTCCTCCAGCGCCACCCGGCGCAGCCCGCCGTGGGTGATCGTCAGGTACCGCAGCAGCTCCTCGACCGCCGAGGCGACCAGCTTCGGGTCGTCGCTCCCGCGGAGGAGGGCGAGTTGCTCGGGGTGCCGCAGCAGGGCCAGCGTGCCCAGCGTGATCATGTTCGCGGTGGTCTCGTGTCCGGCGAACAGCATCAGCACGCCCATGCGGGCGGCCTCCTGCCGGGACAGCTCACCGGCCTTGACCCGCTCGACCAGCCCGGACAGCAGGTCGTCGGCGGGCTTGGCGAGCTTCTCGCCGATCAGCCCGTCCAGGTACTCGGCCAGCCGGTGCTGGGCCTGTCCGCGCTGCTCGGGGGTCGAGTTGCGGTTGATGATGGTCCTGCTGTTGGCCTGGAAGAACTCGTGGTCGTCGTACGGGACGCCGAGCAGGTTGGAGATCACCAGCGAGGGCAGCGGCAGCGCGAACGCCTCGACGAGGTCGGCGGGCTTCGGGCCGGCGAGCAGCCGGTCGATCAGCTCGTCCGCGATCTCCTGCGCGGCCGGGCGCATCGCCTCCACCCGCTTGACCGTGAACGCGGAGGTCACCATCCGCCGCAGCCGGGCGTGCTCGGGGTCGTCCATCATGATGAAGCCGAGGCTGCCCGAGCCCTGCTTGGCCATGCTGTCCATGGTCGCGGCCTCCGCCGGGGAGAGCCGGGGGAGGCCGCGCGCGGGTTCGACGCTGACCTTGGGATGGCCGAGCACGGCGCGGTGCTCGGCGTGGCCGGTCACCAGCCACGCGGTGCTGCCGTCCCACAGCCGGACCCGGGTCAGCGGGCCCTCCTCCTGCCGCGCTCGCATCGCGGGCGCCGGGTCCAGCGGGCACCTCGCCGACCTGGCGATGTCGTACTCCGGGATTGTCGTCACTGTTCCCCCTCGAGTGTGGTTTAAATCAACCGATTGATTTAAACTCTAGTGCGGGACGGATGCCTGTCAAGCCGGAGCAGCCCTCGACGGGGACGACCCCGGTCCGTCGCTTGCATAGGCTGTCCTTCCGTCACGCCTCGCCGGCACGGCCGAGGACCTGCGGCGGCCTGTGGGACCGGGCCGTCGCGGGCTGCGCGAAAGTCCCGGTGCGGTGAAAGACGATGATCAGCAAGATGACACGGGACGAGCAGGTCAACGCGACCCGGGAGGCGCTCCTGTCCGCGGCCGAGCGGCTGTTCGCCGAACGCGGCGTGCACGCCGTCGGCAACCGCCAGATCAGCGAGGCCGCCGGGCAGGGCAACAACGCCGCGGTCAGCTACCATTTCGGCACCAAGGCCGACCTGATCCGCGCGATCGCCCGCAAACACGCCGAGCAGATCGAGCGCATCCGCGAACGCATGATGACCGGCATCGCCGGCTCCACCGACCTGCGGGACTGGGTCGCCTGCCTGGTCCGCCCGCTCACCGAACACCTGGAGACCCTGGGCAGCCCCACCTGGTACGCCCGCTTCGCCGCCCAGGTCATGGCCGACCCCGCGTTGAACGCGATCATGGTGGACGAAGCCCTGACCGCCGCCCCGGTGCTGCGGCTCTTCAGCGACGGCCTGGCCCGGTGCATCCCCGGCCAGTCCGTCGAGCTCCACCGCGAACGCACCACCATGGCCCGCCACCTCATCGTGCAGATGTGCGTCGAGCGGGAACGGGCCCTGGCCGACCACGCGCCCACCTTCCGGCCCACCTGGGACGCCACGGCCGACGGCCTGATCGACGCGATCGTCGCGATGTGGCAGGCCCCCGTCCAGGGCACGCCGTAGCGAGAGGTCCCGTTCGCGGCGACAGGTGAGCAAGTACGTCGCAGCGGCCCGCCCGACAACCAGCTCGCCGTCCAACGAAGTCGCCGCCCGCCTGTTCCTCAGCCCGCGCACGGTGGACAGGCATCTGCGGAACGTATTCCGCAAGCTCGAGATCCGCTCTCGGCGGCAGCTGCGCGGAAAGCCGGGCCTGGACCTTCCCAGCTCCGCCCCGCACTGAGGAGCGCCGTCCAGCCTCGGTCGATGCCGACCCGCTGCTCGACCCGAAGCAGCGCCGCGTCTTCATCCGCGCCGACCGCATCGCCGGTGCATGAGAGAAACAATTTCGCCCCGGCTGTCACAAGTCTGAAGGCTGTCCGGTCTTAGCTGGCGACCGGGCGGCAACGAGGTGGCCCGGCGGACCGGAAGGGATTGCGATGAAGATCGTGGTAATCGGCGGGACGGGCCTGATCGGGTCGAAGCTGGTGGCGAAGCTGGGCGAGCACGGTCACGAGGCGGTGGCGGCGGCGCCGAACACGGGCGTCAACACCCTGACCGGCGAGGGGCTGGCCGAGGTGCTGGCGGGTGCTCAGGTGGTGGTCGACGTGTCGAACTCGCCGTCGTTCGAGCGGGCCGCGGTGCTGAAGTTCTTCGAGACGTCCACGGGCAACCTGCTCGCGGCGGAGGCGGCGGCGGGCGTGGGTCACCACGTCGCGGTGTCGATCGTGGGCACGGAGCGGATGCCGGAGAACGGCTACTTCGCGGCGAAGATCGCTCAGGAGCAGCTGATCGAGAAGTCGGGCATCCCGTTCTCGCTCGTTCACTCGACCCAGTTCTTCGAGTTCGGCCGCGGCATCGCCGACGAGGCCACGGCGGATGGCAAGGTGCACATCGCGCCCGTGCTGTTCCAGCCGATCGCGGGTGACGATGTGGCCCAGGCGGTCGGCCGGACCGCGGTGGGGACCCCGCTCAACGGCAGGGTCGAGATCGCCGGGCCCGAGCAGTACCGGATGGACGAGTTCTTCCGCCAGGCGCTGGCCGCCTGGGGCGACCCGCGCGAGGTGGTCACCGACCCGCACGCGCGCTACTTCGGCAGCGAGCTGAGCGAGCGGTCGCTGGTTCCGGGTGACGGCGCCGTCCTCGGCACGATCAGCTACCGCGACTGGCTCGGCCAGAACGCGCCCGGCAAGTAGCTCAAAGGAAGCACGTGAGCGACACGCTGAACGGCAAGGTCGCCCTCGTCACGGGAGCGTCGTCGGGCATCGGCGAGGCCACTGCGCTGGCCCTCTCGGCGGAGGGGGCACGGGTCGCGGTCGGGGCCCGGCGCGCCGACCGCTTGGAGTCTCTGGCGGGCAAGGCGCCCGGCGAGGTGCTGGCCCTCGACCTGGACGTGGCCGACCAGGAGTCGGTACGGGCCGCGGTCGCGCGGACCGTCGAGCGCTTCGGCGCCCTGGACGTCCTGGTGAACAACGCCGGGGTGATGCTCAGCGGCCCGATCGTGGGTGCGGACACGACGGAGTGGACGCGCATGGTCGAGACGAACCTGCTCGGGTCGATGTACACGGTCCACGCGGCGCTGCCGTACCTGCTGGAGAGCAAGGGGACCATCCTGCAGATCTCCTCGACCTCGGGCCGGATCGCCTCGGCCAACAGCGGCGTCTACGCCGCGACGAAGTTCGGCATCACCGCCTTCTCCGAGTCGCTGCGGCAGGAGGTCACCGCCCACGGCGTACGCGTCGTGGTCATCGAGCCCGGCTTCGTCGCCACGGAACTGGCCACCCACATCACCGACCCCACGATGCAGGCCGCCGCGCAACAGCTGGCCACCTCCATGCGCACCCTGCAACCCGAGGACATCGCCAACGCCGTCGTGTACGCGGTCACCCGGCCGGAGCACGTGGCGGTCAACGAGATCCTCATCCGCCCGACCGACCAGACGCGGTAGGCGGGCGCGGCGCACGAGTTGCCGCGCGTGGTCCTCGCCCAGGTGGAGGAGCTCGGAGATCCGCCGGTACGGGGGCGACCGCGGGATGGGTGGGCTGGTGTCCGGCACGCGGGGCGCGGGCGCCCCCAAGCCGGCGGGCGAGCTCGTCACCGCCCCCAACGTGGGCCGCCGCCTTCGCGATCTCGGTACGCCTGCGCCCGGTCATGAGCCGAGGAGCTGTTCGTAGAGCAGGTAACCGTTGAGCCCGACGATCACCGTGGTGATCGCGGTCATCAGGGCGGTCATCCGCCGCGAACTGGCGAAGGATCCCATGACGGCGCGGTCCCGGGTGATGAGCAGCAGCGGGACCAGCGCGAACGGCGTGCCGAAGCTCAGCACGACCTGGCTGAGGTTGAGCACGTCGGTGGCGTTCAGACCCAGCGCGATCACCAGCAACGCCGGAAGCATGGTGATGAGCCGGCGCACCGCCAGCGGGATCCTCAGGTTCAGGAAACCCGCCATGACGACCTGGCCGGCGAAGGTCCCGACGCTGGAGGAGGAGATCCCGGAGGACAGCAGGGCCACGGCGAACACCAGTGCCGCCGCGCCGCCGGCGAGGGAGCCGAGACCGGCGTACGCGTCCTCGATGCCGGTGATCCCGGTGACGCCGCTCCCGTGGAAGAGCTCGGCGGCGACCATGAGCATCGTGAGGTTGATGAGCCCGGCCGCGCCCAGCGCGACGACGACGTCCCAGCGCTCGAAACGCAGGATCGTGCGGCGCTCCGCGTCGCTCGCCGAGGAGACGCGGCGGCTGGTCAACGCCGAGTGCAGGTACACGACGTGCGGCATCACGGTGGCGCCGATGATCCCCACCGCGAGATACGCGCTGCCCTCGCCCGGCAGGGTCGGCAGCAGCCCGGCGAACGCCTGGGCGGGCTCCGGGCCCACGTACAGGAGCTCGAAGAGGAAGCCGCCGGCGATGAGCAGCAGCATCGCCGAGATCGCCCGCTCGAACGGGCGGTAACCCCGTGACTGCAGGCCCAGGACGACGAACGCGACCACGGCCGTGATCAGGGCGCCCGGCAGCATCGGGACGCCGAACAACAGGTGCAGCCCCAGTGCCGCGCCGAGGAACTCGGCCACGTCCGTGGCCATCGTCACCAGTTCGGCCTGCAGCCACAACCCCCACCGGACGACGGCCGGATAGCGGTCGCGGCAGAGCTCGGGCAGGGTCCGTCCGGTGACGATCCCGATCTTCGCGGACAGGAACTGCACGGGCATCGCCATCAGGTTCGCCAGCACGACCACCCACACCAGCGCGTAGCCGAACTCGGCGCCCGCGCTGACGTTGGTGGCGAAGTTGCCCGGGTCGACGTAGGCGATCGCGGCGATGAGCGCGGGCCCGAACATGGCCGCCGCCCCCCTGACCCGGCCGCGCGCGAGAACGTCGCTCACGCTCGTGCCGATCGGGGGCGCGGCCTCGTGCACGGTGCTCATCGTCGCTCCGCGCTGTCCGGCTCGTGGGAGAGCGGATACTCGCGCCGATGGCGCCATTCCGTCTCGGGATCGTAGCCGTAGATCCACGTCATCCCCAGGGGCGTGTCGCCCCGGCGCTCGCGGGCCCTGAACATCTCCTGACGCTCCTCCCAGTCGCCCGCGTGCACCAGCTTGCTGTTGAGCAGGGACTGGCGCTGGATCGCGTGGGCCCGGGGGACGCGCACGTCACGGAACGCGGCCAGGGCCGCCTCGGGATCGTCGCGTTCGGCATCGAGCCATCGCGCGAGGACGTACGCGTCCTCGAACGCCTGGGCGGCCCCCTGACCGGCGTTCGGCAGCATCGGATGCGCGGCGTCGCCGATGAGCTGGATCCGGCCGCGGCCCCAGTCGCGCGACGGCCGGCGGCCGAACAGGCCCCACTTGGAGCAGTCCGTGACCGCGTCCAGCAGCATCCGCAGCTCGGGCGCGGCGCCGGGGAAGCAGCCGCGCATCTCGTCCGGGTCGCCCTTGATGCGACCAGCCTTCCTCGACCCAGGAGCCGGCGTCCGACTGCGTGGTGATGTTGATGACGTTCGTGCCGCGCAGGTAGTAGGTCATGATGTGGCAGCCCTTGCCGATCCAGCCGCAGAAGCCGTGCGGGCCGAGGAGGTCAGGGGGGAGGGCGCTGCCGTCGAGCAGCGCGCGCCACACCATCTGCCCGGTGAAGCCGGGTTCGTCGCCGCCATACAGGCATTCCCGGACCCGGGAGTGGATGCCGTCCGCGCCGATGACGAGGTCCGCCCGGTGCCGGACGCCGTTGGCGAAGTCGAGCCGCACACCGCCGGTGTCCTCCGCCACCGCCACGCACTCGTGGCCGAGGCGGACCCGGGCCGGATCGACGGCTCGGGCCAGGACGTCGAGCAGGTCCGCCCGGTGGAACAGATAGTAAGGTGCGCCGAAGCGCCGCGTCGCGTCCCCGGACCTGCCGAAGCCGGTCTCGGCGAGCTGTTCGCCCGTGTACATCGAGCGCTGGATCTGCCCCGTGACGACATTGCCCACCCGCGCCAGGTCCGCGCCGAGGCCGATGGCCGTCAGCGCCTTCGTCGCCTGGGGCCTGATGTTGATCCCGGCCCCGACCTCGCCCAGCCGGGCCGCCCGCTCGAACACCGTCACGTCGAAGCCCGCCCTGGTCAACGCCACGGTCGCGGCCAGGCCGCCCAGGCCGCCGCCGACCACGGCGATCGACAGATTCTTCGCCATCTCTCTCCTGTCTTCCTGCTGGTCAGAGCCAGCTCACGACATGGCCGGCCGGAAGGCGGGGCAGCCGGGGCGGTGCCGCGTCCGGCCTCGGATAGCCCAGGTTCACCAGCAGCAGCGCCCTGAGCGGCTGCGGGTCCAGGAACTCCTTGGCCACGGCGCCGGCGTCGAAGCCCGCCATCGGGCCCGCCGACAGGCCGACGGCCCGGGCCGCCAGCACGAAGTAGCCGATCTGCAGGGCCGCGTTGAACCGGGCGTGCCCCTCGCGATCGGCCCTCTCCAGGAACTCCCGCAGATCCGGCTTCCCCGGGAACAGCTCCGGCAGGTGGTCGTGGAACCGCAGATCCGCCGCGAGCACGCACGTCACCGGCGCCTGCCGGGTCTTGTCCCGGTTCCGCTCGTCCACCAGGGGGAGCAGGCGCGCCTTTCCCTCCGGCGAACGGACGTACGTGACGCGCAGCGGCTGGCTGTTCCACGCCGTCGGCGGCCACCGGGCCAGGCTCCACAACTCCGCGAGCACCTCGTCCGGCACCGGCTTGTCCGAGAAGGACCGGACGGAGCGCGCCTCGGAGAAGAGCAGCTCGCGCCCGGCGCTGTCGAGCCCGTCGCTCACCGCTGATCCTTCGCCAGCCGGGACCGGACAGGGTTGCGCAGCGGCGACAGGCCCGTGATCTCGACCCGGACGTCGTCGCCGTCCACCAGCTGCTCGCCCCGGGAGTGACCGACGCCCGCGGGAGTGCCGGTCGTGCGTCCAGCACACCTCCACCACCTGGCCGCTGCTCGCCGACCTCCCCCGGATCGGGCTTTCCGTGCTCGGCAGCGGACAGGGCGCGACCTGCCGCCAGCTCGCGTCGAAGTCCGGAAACCGCTTCGAGGGCGTCGCCCTGACCGCGACCGACGACGGCGCGGTCCTCCTCCACGAAGCCGTCGCCTGGATGGAGTGCTCGATCCACGAGGTCGTCCCGGCCGGGGACCACGACCTCGTCCTGCTGAAGGTCGAAGCGGTGCACGTCGAGCCCGGGGTCCCGCCGCTGGTCTTCCACGCCAGCGCCTTCCACTCGCTCGCCGCCCCGGCCGCCTCCTGACCCGTCCCGTTCCGAGGAGTATCCGTGACCGTCACCGTAGTCGCCGGCAATCCCAAACCGGCCTCACGTACCCTCGCCGCCGCGACCCTGCTCGCCGAGAAGCTCGCCGGCCGCGAGCCGGGCGCCGGCGCCGACCACACGATCGACCTGGTGGAGCTCGGCCCGGGGCTGCTCGGCTGGGGTGACGAGTCGGTCGCCGCCGCCGTGCGGACCGTCCAGGCGTCCTCCGTGGTCGTGTTCGCCAGCCCCACCTTCAAGGCCACCTACAGCGGCCTGCTCAAGCTGTTCCTCGACCAGTTCGCCGGCGGCACCGGACTGCAGGGCGTCGTCGCCGTCCCGCTCATGCTCGGCGCCGGTCCCGCGCACGCGCTCGCCCCCGAGCTCACCCTCAGGCCCGTCCTGTCGGAGCTCGGCGGCACCTGCGCCGTGCCGGGCCTGTACCTTCTCGACTCCACGTACGCCACCGATCCGGCCGTCGGCCGTTACGCCGAACGCTGGGCCCCCGTGGTCCGGGCCCTGGCCGACCTGAAGCCGTGACCGGCACGCTGATGGCACCTGTCGAGGCTTTCGAGATCACGGCCAGGCGAGAGCGGGCCGAAGGCGTCGTCGAGATCGTCCTGGCCCACCCGGGCGGCGGGTGGCCGCCCGACTGGGCACCGGGAGCGCACATCGATCTGGTGCTGCCGAACGGGCTGATCCGGCAGTACTCGCTGTGCGGCGACCGCTGGGACGCCCGCGTCTACCGGATCGCCGTGCTCAGGGAGCCGCGGGGCCGCGGCGGATCCGCCTACGCGCACGACGAGCTCCGGGTCGGCGACCGGGTCGGCGTGGGCGGGCCGCGCAACAACTTCCCGCTGGTGCCCGCGGACGGCTACCTGTTCGTCGCGGGCGGCATCGGGATCACCCCGATCCTGCCCATGATCCAGCAGGCCGACCTGCTCGGCGCCGACTGGAAGCTGCTCTACGGCGGCCGGCGGCGAGGCTCCATGGCCTTCCTCGAGGAGCTCGCCGCCTACGGCGACCGGGTGCGCCTCGTGCCCGAGGACGAGCTCGGACTGCCGGACGTCACCGCGTGGCTGGCCCGGCCCCGGCCGGGGACCAGGGTCTACTGCTGCGGTCCGGCTCCGTTGCTGGCCGCGGTCGAGCGGGCCTGCCGGCCGTGGCCGCCGTACACCCTGCATGTCGAGCGCTTCTCCGCCAAGGAACAAGGGGCCCCGGCCCGCGACACGCCCTTCGACGTCGAGCTGAGACGGTCCGGCAGGACCGTCACGGTCGGCCCCGGCACCTCCGTGCTCCAGGCGGTGCGCGCCGCCGGCGTCGAGGTGCTGTCCTCCTGCCGGCAGGGAACGTGCGGCACCTGCGAGACCACCGTGCTCGACGGCGTCCCCGACCACCGGGACTCGATCCTCGCTGATCGGGAGGAGGAGGCCGCCGACTGCATGTTCATCTGCGTGTCCCGCTCGTGCACCGACCGGCTCGTGCTGGACCTCTGACCTGTCGACATTTTGGGTGACACCCTGGGAGACGACCGTGACCGACCTTCTCGACCGCCCGGGCTCGCCGCCCGTCAGCGACGCCGACCCGTTCTGCCACGAGGTGCTCGAAGAGCCGGGGCCGCTGCAGGCGGCCCTGCGCGACGCCGGGCCCGTGGTCCACCTGACACGCTACGACGTCTACGCGCTGGCACGCTACGAGCACGTGCACGCCGCCCTGGTGAACTGGCAGGAGTTCCAGTCCGGAGCGGGCGTGGGGCTGAGCAACTTCCGCCACGAGAAGCCCTGGCGCCCGCCGAGCCTGCTGCTGGAGGCCGACCCGCCCCGGCACGACGCGCCACGCCGCGTGCTCACGGCGATCCTGGGGCCGCGGGTGCTGCGCAGGCTGCGCGAGCAGTGGTTCGCGGCCGCGGAACAGCTCGTGGAACGGGTCCTCGACGAGGGCGCTGCCCTGGACGCGATACCCGGGCTGGCCGAGGCCTTCCCGCTGCGGGTCTTCCCCGACGCCGTCGGCATCGGGGAAGAAGGCCGCGAGAACCTGCTGCCCTACGGCAACTTCGCGTTCAACGCCTTCGGCCCGGCCAACGACCTGGTCGTCGAGGCCGCGCCGCACATGCCGCGCTGGGCCGGCTGGGTCGACGCGCAGTGCGCCAGGGACAGGCTCACGGCCGACGGCTTCGGCGCGCGGATCTGGGCGGCGGCCGACCGCGGCGAGATCACCCACGAACAGGCGCCGCTGGTCGTCCGTTCCCTGCTCACCGCGGGTGTCGACACCACCGTCCACGGGCTCGGCGCGGTGCTCTACGCGTTCGCGAGCAACCCCGGGCAGTGGCAGCGGCTGCGCGGGCGGCCCTCGGCCGCCCGGGTGGCCTTCGACGAGGCCGTCCGGTGGCAGTCACCGGTCCAGACGTTCTTCCGTACGGCGACAGCCGACGTGAGCGTCGGCGGGACGACGATCCCGGCGGGGAAGAAGATCCTCATGTTCCTCGGCGCGGCCAACCGGGACCCGCGCCGATGGGCCCGGCCCGACGACTTCGACCTGTCCCGCGACCCGTCCGGCCACGTGGGCTTCGGCATGGGCCTGCACCAGTGCGTCGGCCAGCACGTCGCCCGGCTGGAGGCCGAGGCCCTGCTCACCGCGCTGGCCCGCCGGGTGACCCGCATGGAGCTCACCGCGCCCCCGATCCGGCACCACAACAACACCCTGCGCGCATGGAAGTCGCTGCCCCTTCACCTGCACATCCGCTGACCGCCGCGCTTTACCTTGGAGGTAATCGACGTCCCGTGCCATTGCCGAGAGGGTTGCGGCATGAGTACTGACACCCGTGACGTCGTGGAAGAGCTGCTGCGCAGGATGGCCAAGGGCGATCATCCCCGCACCGCGGAGTTGTTCGCCGAGCCGGTCGACTGGCGGCTCGACTGGCCTGCCGAGGGGCATGCCGCGGTGCCGTGGATCCGGCCTCGGTCCAGCCGCGCCGACGTGGCGGACCATTTCCGGTCGCTGGAGGCCCACCACGTGCCCGAGCTGAACGGCACGTCGGTGACGCGCATCCTGGTCGACGGGACGCACGCCGTCGTGTTCGGGGAGATCGCGCAGACGGTACGTGCCACCGGCACCGCGTACACCTCACCGTTCGCGCTGCACCTCACGGTCGAAGACGGGCTCGTCACCCGCTACCACATCTTCGAGGACAGCCTCACGGTCGCGCGAGCCCTCGGCGGAGCCGAAGGTTGAGCTGTCAGCCGTGCCGGGGGCGGGAGCTCTCGCGGGGGTGCAGTTCCGTCTGCAGCACCATCCGGGTCGCCGGCCGGGCCGGGTTGTCGATCCGGTCGGCCAGCAGCTGCGCCGCCGCCCGCCCCAGCTCGTACGTCGGCTGCCGGACCGTGCTCAGCCCGGGCCGGAACAGCCGGGCCCACGGGATGTCGTCGAACCCGATCACCCCCACCTGCCCGGGGATCGGCACCCCCCGCTCGGTCAGGCACTCCACCGCCCCCACCGTCATGAGGTTGTTGGCCGCGAACACGGCGTCCATCTCCACCCCCTCGTCCAGCAGCGCGGCCATGGCCGAGTAGCCGCCCTCCTCCCGGAAGTCCGCATGCCGCACCAGGGCACGATCCACCGGCACGCCGGCCGCGCGCAATGCTCGATGGTAGCCGCGCAGCCGCCGCATGGCGGTGGACATCCGCCGCGGCCCCGTGATGCACGCGATCCGCCGGTAGCCGGACGACAGCAGGTGCGCGGTCGCCATCTCCGCGCCCTTCTCGTTGTCCACCAGCACCGCGTCGACCTCGGTCTCGGCCAGTTCCCGGTCGATGGTGACGACGGCGGTGCCGGCGGCGACCAGGGCGGAGAGGTCCGTCGAGTCGTCCGCCGGAGAGATGATCACGCCGGCCATGTTGTCGGCCAGCGCCACCGCGATGTACTCGGCCTCCCGATCCCGGTTCTCGTCGGTGTTGCACAGCACCACCGAGTACCCGAACTGCCGCCCCCCGTCCTCCACCCCCCGTACCAGAGAGGTGAAGAACGGGTTGCCCACGTCGGAGACCAGCACCGCCCACAACGTCGTCTGCCTGCGCCGCAGATTGCGCGCCACCCCGTTGGGGCGATAGTCGAGCTCCCGTACGGCCGCGAGCACCCGCGTCCGCAAGTCCGGGTTGACCGTGGAGCGGCCGTTGAGCACGCGGGAGACCGTCGCGGCGGAGACCCCGGCGTGCCGCGCGACATCTTGGATCTTGATCAACCTCGTCCCATCTGGAGACACGGGCAGGGGAAATCGATTACGCAGGCGGGAACGGCAACCGCTCCGCCACCGGCGCGAGCCCGAACGGCTTGTGCGGCAGCGTCTGGTACCAGTACGCGACCGACGAGAAGTCGTCCGAACGCTTGTTGGCGTGGCCGTGCTCGATCGTCACCCTGATGGACTCGGTGAACGTGATCGGGTCCTCGACGTGGAAGCGGTAGAGGGAGATCTCGCCGCTCCAGTTGTCCCCGCCGGGCAGGGTGATGCCGTGGTACGGCGCGTGGTAGGTCTGCGTCGGGCACCAGGCGGTGTTGAAGTAGTCCTCGGTGCCGGTGCCGTGCAGCGAGGGCGGGAACGGCTCCCCGTCGATGAAGATCATGTCATCGCCCTCGCCGTACCAGTTCCAGTCGCTGGTCTCGCGCAGGTTGCGGATGTTGAGCACGCAGCCCACGTAGTGGCCGCGGCCCTCGGCGTCGAGGATGACGTAGTTGCCGTCGCCCGTGTCGTTGATGCCCTCGACCTGATACTCACGGTTGCTCTGCGTGCCCTGCGGGACCCCGTCGGTGGGCCGCTCGCGCCGCCACTGCGCGTGGAAGTAGCCGAGGTCCTCGGCTGCCGAGTCGAACAGCTCGTAGTCGACGTAGTAGTAGAAGAAGACCGGCTCGGCCGACAGCTCGCTGATCAGCTCCACCTTCGCGCGGCTCGCGAACGGCATGTGGAACCACGAGTTGAAGCTCTTGCCGTCCTGCGGGCTCATCTGCAGCGGCGCGGAGACGAAGTTCGCGGTCTTGGCGTGGCCCATGCCGAAGAAGTCGCCGAGCGGCACCAGCACACTGGGGTGCTCCTGGTCGTCCCAGGTGATCTTCAGCACGAGCCTGCGCAGGTAGTCGACGTCCACCGCGTCCGGCACATCCTTCAGCGGGAGCGCCACCGTGCACCAGATGTGGTTGATCGAGCCGGGGCCCTCGATGTCGGCCAGGGTCACGGTGGTGCCGGCCGGGACGGTCAGCCGGTCTTCGTTGCCGCCCGTGCGGTCGTAGCTGGAGACCCGCTTGCGCCTGGAGGCCCGCAGGCGGGGCAGGTCACGCAGGCTGCTGCCGTGGTTTCCGTAGCTCATATGCTCCTCATTCACTTCAATCCGGAGGTCTTGATCGCCTCGACCAGGCGGCGCTGGCCGAGCACGAACGCGATCAAGGTGGGCACGGCCGCGATCACCGTCGCGGCCAGGACGTAGTTCCAGGCCGAGCCGTACTGGCCCTGGAGGGTGGCGATGCCGACCTGCACCATGCGCAGCTCGGGGTCGCGGGTGGCGGTCAGGGGCCAGAGGAACGCGTTCCAGTTGGCCAGGAAGAACAGCACGGCGAGCGAGGCGAGCACGGGCCGGCTGAGCGGCACGACCACCTGCCACCAGCGCCGGAAATATCCGCATCCGTCGAGATCTGCCGCCTCTTCGAGCTCGCGCGGGATCGTCAGGTAGTACTGCCGGAGCAGGAAGATCCCGAACGCGTGGAAGATCGCCGGCAGGATCAGCCCCGCGTACGTGTCGAGCAGCCCGAGCTGTCTGGCCACCAGGAACAGCGGCACGAGGATCACCGGCAGCGACACCAGCAGCGTGGAGACGATCATCGAGAAGATCACCTGCCGCCCGGGGAAGCGCAGCCGGGCCAGCGCGTAGGCGGCCATCGAGTGCAGCACGAGCGCGACCACCGTCACGGCCACGGAGACGACGAGGCTGTTGAGCATGTACCTGCCGATGGGCACCTCGGTCAGCACGTAGAGCAGGTTGTCCAGGGTGAAGCGGCTGGGCGGCGCCACCTCGAACAGCTCGTCCGCCGGCTTCAGTACCGTCACCAGCAGCCAGACCAGCGGCGCCACCGTGATGGCAGCCAGCACGTACCCGACGAGGGCGCGCAATCTAACCGACATCGAACCTGCCTCCCTTCGTGAGCCCGAACATCAGCCCCGTGGCCACGACCAGGAACCCGACGACGACCGTGGTCAGCGCCGCCGCGTAGCCGTAGTTGTTGAAGGTGAAGGCCTGCTGGTAGATGTAGAAGACCACGCTGGACGTGCTGTTGGCCGGACCGCCCTTGGTCAGCACGTAGACGAGGTCGAAGGCCTGCAGGCCGGTCACCGCGCCGACGGTCGAGTTGACCAGCACGAAGAAGCTGGTCGGCCGGAGCAGCGGCCAGATGACGTGGCGGAAGCGCTGCCACGAGGTGGCCCCGTCGACGCGCGCCGCCTCCTCGTACTCCTTGGGGATGTCCTTGAGCCCGCCCAGCAGGATCAGCATCTGATACCCCATGAGGAACCAGATGCTGATCACCACCAGCGACCCGAGCGCCAGCGCGGGGTTGCCCAGGAACGACACGTCGCCCAGCCCCACCGGCCGCAGCAGAGCGGGCACCGCGCCCTGCTTGTCGGCCAGCAGGAACTGCCACACCACGCCGACCACGACGAGGCTGATGACGTGCGGCAGGAAGAACATCGTGCGCACCAGGCCGACGCCGGGGAAGTGGTCGCGGACCAGCAGCGCGAGCCCGAGGCTGACGACGAACCCGATGGGGACGAAGGTCACCATGTACGTCAGAGTGACCTTGACGCTCTGCCAGAGCTGCGCGTCCTCGGCCATCTGGCGGAAGTTGTCCAGGCCGATGTACGTGTAGCCGCCGAACCCGTCCACGCTGAACAGCGACACGCCGACGGCCAGCACCATGGGGAGGCCGACGAAGACGAGCAGGCCGAGCAGGTCGGGCGCGACGAACGCGTACCCGGCCAGCGCCTCTCTCCTGCGCCGGGTCCATACGCGGGGCGCGGCCGCGGCCTCGCCGCCGACCGCCGTACCCGGATCGACCAATGTGGCCATGGCTACCGCCTTCCGCTCAGGGGCCCTGCCGCCGGGTGCCTCCGGCGCGGTTTCACTGGGAGGCCTGCCCCCAGCCGGACCGTTGCGGCGCGGCCGGAGGGTCGCGTCGCCGAGGTCCGGCCGGAGCATGACCGCACACCGGACTGCTGTGCCTGTGGCCTCGCGCCCGCGAGGGCGTCAGAGCATGGCCGCACCCTTGTAGCCCTTCAGGAAAGTGTCGATCTTGGCGGCGGCGTCCGCCGCGGCCTTGGCCGGGTCCACCGCGCCGAGCTGGGTGGCCTGGATGGCGTCCGAGACGGCCTTGTACACCTCGGGCGTGTAGCGGGGCTCGCCCCGGCCGCCCGGCACCACCTGCTCCAGGAACACCTTGAGCGCGGGCTTGTCGAACGCCCCCGCCGCCTTGGCCGCCTCCTGGACGGACTTGCGGGCCGGCAGGTTCGTCTTGACGACCGTGTTCCACTGCCGGCCGCGCTCGACGCCGGCCGCGTCGGTGGCGCCCAGTGCCCAGGCGATGAACTTGGCCGCCGCCTCCGGGTGCGCTCCCTTGGCGTTGGCCACGAACGCCCACCCGCCGATGTCGGTGGTGTAGGTACCGCCTTCGGGAACGGGAAGCCGGAACACCCCGTATTTGAAGTCCTTCTTCTCCTGCTCCAGCTGCGACACCGACCAGATGCCGCTCTGCTGCATGGCGACGTACCCACTGGCGAGGTTCGCCGGCGCGTTGCCCGCGCCGTCGCCCTGCGGCTTACGGGGCGCGACCTTGCTGTTGACCGCGTCCTGCCAGAGCTTCAGCGCCTGGTGAACGCCGGGCGCGTTGAACCCTGCCGCGCCGTTGCCCGGCACGGCCGAGCCGCCGGCCATCCACATGAACGGGTACCAGGTGAAGTTCTGGTAGTAGCCGGGGATGGTCTCGAAGAGGAGGCCGAACCGGTCCTTGGTGGTCAGCTTGGCGGCCACGTCCAGCAACTGGTCCCAGGTCTGTGGGAGGTCGCCCTCGGCCAGCTTCGCCTTCTCGAAGGCGTCGACGCTGTAGTACATGGCCAGCGGCTCTTGTTCCATCGGCAGGCCGTAGATCTTGCCGTCCACCTTGCGCGTGTCGAGCACGCCGCCGTCGAAGTCGGCGATCTGGTCGGGCTTGAGGTGCGGCGTGAGGTCGGCCAGCACGCCGCCGTTGTGGTACCTGAGAAAGTCGCCGGGGCTGAGCAGGAAGATGTCCGGCCCCTGACCGGCGGAGAACGCGGTCTGCAGCGCCGTGCCGGCGAGATACTCGGAGACGGGCAGGTAGTGGAGCTTGACCTTGACCTCGTTGTTGGCGTTCCACGCCGCCGCCAGGTCGGTGAACCACTTGCTCTGCGCGTCGCCCTGCGGGTTGGGGCCGTAGAAGTTCCAGAACGTCAGCTCTTTGGCGTTGCCGCTCTTCCCGCCGCCCCCGCACGCGGACAGCAGCGGTGCCGCCATCGCCGACCCTAAGACGACGGCGCCGCCACGCAGCAGAGATCGGCGGGTCACCCTCTCGAAAGCCGACATGTCGCATCCTCCTGATCTTGCAGAGAGCTCGAGGCGAGCAATCGATTTCTCAGAAAGGTAGGGCTCGGGACGGTCAGCGTCAAGAAGTTCCTGCTACAGCTTGCCGAATCCGGGAATCGATATCTCCCCGAGACCTGCGGGCACACCATCGGGTTCACGACGGCGCGTCGCCCGTCGTGGTGGTGTCGCCGCGACGGGGCTCATGGTGGTCGGACGGTGAGTGGCGGCCCGCGCTGACGGCTGCCCGTGTGGTGCGGCACTGTTTCGCGGGAAGCGGCGGCGCTGCGCCGGCGCCTTCGACGCTGACTGGACCCGATGGCGGCGACCCGCCGAGCAGTCGATCGCCCTCGACAGGGACGAGCGCAGGCCGCGAGGCAAGATGATCGTCGAGGTCCTCGGGTGTGGCCTGCTCGTGCTCGCCGGCATCGAGTTGCTCGGCGAAGCCGGGCCGGGAGCCGCCCGAAGCCTCGCCGCCCGAAGACGCCCGCCGGCTTTCCGGGGCCGGAAGGGAGATGCTCGGCTGCCGCGTAGTCGTCGATGCGTGCGTCGCTCGCGGCGATGAGCAGGTCGATGTCGCTACGGTCGTCGGCGGGACCGGCTCCCGGCGAGCCGACCAGGTCGGCGTCGGCCGCCAGCGGGTCGTCGTCGAGGGCGGCGGTCGCCGGCGGGTCGTCGTGGAGAGCGTCGGTCACCGGCGGGTCGTCGTGGAGGGCGGCGGTCAGGGCGCCGAGCCGGCTGGGGCGGATGGCGGCGGCCTTGGGACGACGTGTTCACGGGTGCCGGTGCGGTGCGCTGAGGCGTTGCTGGGCCCCTTCGAGAAATCGGTTCACCGTTGTGATTCTGTGATGTGAAGCGGGATTGACGGTCCGAAACGCGAGATCTAGGTTGAGGGAAATCGATTTCTGAGCAATCGATTTCTCAGTTGCATGGAGGACAACCCGTGGCACGTATCGGAGTGCTGAGCATCTCGGACGGGCGGGACTTCGTCGCCCGCGATCTCGTCGAGCACATTACCCAGGCCACCACCGCCCTCGCGGAAGCGTTGCGCAAGGAGGGCCACGAGGTCATCGTGGCGCCGGAGATCGTGTGGACCAACGAACTGGCCACGTCGCAGGCGCGATGGCTGGCCGATCGCCGGCCCGATCTGACCATTTTCAACTACGCGGTGTGGGCCTTCCCGCATTTCACCATGCTGGCCGCCGAGTCCACCCCGGGGCCGCTGCTGCTCATGGCGAACATCGATCCCGCGCAGCCCGGCATGGTCGGCATGCTCGCCGGCGGCGGCGGGCTGGACCAGATCGGCCGGGTGCACGCCCGCGCCTGGGGAGACATCGATGACCTCACCGTCAGGGAGCGCGTGCTGACCGAGGTTCGGGCCGCCCAGGCGGTCAGGGGCCTGCGCGGCTCGACGTTCGGCCGGATCGGCGGCCGGCCGATGGGCATGTACACCGCCGTCGCCAACACCGACCAGTGGATGCGTACGTTCGGCGTCGACGTCGAGGAGATCGACCAGTGGGAGATCGTCCGGCGGAGTGAGAACGCCTCCCAGGCGCGGGTCACCCAGGCCCGCCAGTGGCTGGAGGCCAAGGGGAACGTGCACTACGACGGCAGGCAGCTCACGCCGGACCTCCTCGAACGCCAGATCCGCACGTACTACGCGATGCGCGAGCTCATCGACGAGTGGAACCTGGACTTCTCCGGCATCAAGGGCCAGCCCGAGCTGACCACCCACTTCTGCACGATGGACCTCGCCGAGGCCTTCCTCAACGACCCGTACGACTGGGAGGGCCCGAAGGACACGCACGTCTGCGCCACCGAGGCCGACATGGACGGCGCGCTGACGATGCAGATCCTGAAGCTGCTGAGCGGCGACCCGGTGCTCTTCGCCGACGTCCGCCACTACCACGCGGACAAGGACGTCTGGGACCTGTGCAACTCCGGCCAGCACGCCACCTGGTACGCGGCCAGGTCCGACGACCCCGAGGAGAACCTCGCCAAGACGCACTTCTACCCCGAGGTGTTCTTCTTCCCGGCCGGCGGCGCGAGCGTGCACCACCTCGCCGCGCCCGGCGCCGCCACGTTCGCCCGCCTCACCCGCAGGGACGGCCAGTACCGCATGCACGTGATGCGCGGCGACTTCGAGCTGTACGACGACGCCACCAACGAGGCGATGGCCCGGCAGTCCACGTTCGAGTGGCCGCACGCGTTCACCAGGCTGCACGTGCCGGCCACCGAGTTCCTCGGGCGGTTCGGCTCCAACCACATCCATGCGGTCCCCGGCGACTACATCGCCGAGCTCGAAGCGGTCTGCAAGCAGCTGGGCGTCGAGTTCGAGGGGTTCGGCGATGCGGCTTAGTCCTCTCATCCTCGCGGCCGCGCTCGTCCTGGGCGGGTTGACCGCACCGGCGCAGGCGCAGGCGAGCGCCAAGGGCCCCGTCGGGTGGGACGTCTACCGCAGGCTCGACCGGCTGCCCGAGCTGCCCGTCGGCGTGCAGACCAAGCAGTTCTCCGGGTTCGACCGCACCGGCGACAACAACGACGGGTTCGAGGGCACGTACTCGTGCCTGAGCACCACCACCCAGGGCTGCGTGATCGCCGAGCACACCGGCGCCGGTGAGGTGCAGGCCATCTGGTTCACCAGGGACGGCGGCGACGTCACCAGGACCGGCAGGATCACCATCGAGCTCGACGGCAGAAAGGTGGTGGAGGCGAGCCTCCAGGACCTGGTGAACGGCAAGCTCGGCGCCCCCTTCGCCTACCCCTTCGTGGGCAACGCCGACCAGAGCTCCGGCGGCGTCTACATCGAGGTGCCGATGCCGTTCACCCGCTCGATGCGCATCACCACCGAGCACAACCCGCTCTTCCACCACGTCAGCTACCGCACGTTCGCCGACGCCGAGGGAGTGAGCACGTTCGACCCGGCCGACAAGGCGCAGGACATCATCGACCGGCTCAAGGCGGGTGGCGACCCCAAGCCCGCCATCCCGGGCGCGCGCTCCCAGGACGCCGCGATCCGCCTGGCCCCGGGCCAGTCGGCACGGATCGCGCGCACCCAGGGCGCCGGCCAGCTGTCGGCGATCAAGCTGAGGCTGCCCCAGGCCGAGCAGGTGCTGCCGAGGACCGAGGCCGACGAGGGCCGGGCGTTCGGCGCGAACGGCTCCAGCGAGTTCACGGTGAAGATCGATCCCGCCAACGACGGCGTGCGGTTGACCAGGCGCATCGACCCGGCCATCGGCAGGCAGGTCGCCAAGGTCCTGGTGGACGGCCAGGAGGTGGCCCAGTGGCCGCCGAGCAAGCCGGGCGCCGCCGGGATGTGGGCCGACGAGGTCGTGCACCTGCCGACCGGTGCCACCAAGGGTAAGTCGCAGATCACGATCAAGAACGTGTTCGCCTCGTCGGACCTCGACTACAACGAGTTCACGTACTGGGTGGACAGCGCCGGCAAGCGTACCGACACCGTGGACGTGGGCGACGCGGCCGATGAGGCCGCGCACAACTACAAGATCGTCGCGCAGACCTGGCAGGGCGAGCGGACCTTCGCCTTCCCGATGGACCAGGCCCAGCTCGCCAAGGTCAGGACGGCGCAGGAGATCCTGCAGGGGCTGCGGCTGCGGATCACTTTCGATGGCCGGCGCACGGTCGACTCGCCGGCCGGCGAGTTCTTCGGCAGCGGGCACGCGATGCTGCCCGTCAAGTCGCTCATGTACGACATCGACGCCAAGACCAGCACACTCACCGCGTGGTGGCCGATGCCGTACCGGACGGGCGCGACGGTCGAGCTGTTCAACGACTCCGGCCGCACGATCGAGGGCCAGGCGACGGTCACGTCCGCCAACCGCCCGGTATCAGGAAATGTCGGATATTTCAGAACGCAGTCCCGCGCCGGCGGCACCACCCCCGGCACGAGCTGGCCCTTCCTGCGGGTCTCCGGCGCCCAGGGCAAGTTCGTCGGGGTCAGCCACACCATGCGCGGCCCGACCACCCGCAACTACCTGGAGGGCGACGAGCGCGTCTACGTGGACGGCTCGCGCTCCCCGCAGATCCACGGCACCGGCACCGAGGACTTCTACCAGGCGGGCTGGTACTTCAACCGCGAGACCTTCAGCACCCCCTTCCACGGCAACACCGCCCACCTGGCCCCGGCGACCGGCTGCCCTGCCGGCGACGACTGCACCGGCGCGTATCGGCTGATGATCGGCGACGCTGTGCCGTTCGCGGGCTCGCTGACGTTCGACATCGAACACGGCTGGACGAACGACGTCGAAGGCGTCTACTCCTCCACCGCCTACTGGTACGGCTCGGACCGGAGCGCCACAGTCCAGACGGACTCGCTGACCGTCGGCGACCCGGCCAGCGAGCGGCAGCACGGCTACACCGGCCAGGGCGAGGTCACCACTCTGGACTCCGCGTTCGAGGGTGACTTCAGGAACCCCGTCACGCTCAAGGCCACCCAGCGGGTCACGCAGGCCCCGGTCACGTTCAAGCTCACGATCGACCGGAACAACCAGGGCGTCGAGCTGCGCCGTACCGGTGACCAGAGCGTCGCCGGGCAGCACGCCGAGGTCACCGTCAACGGGCGGAGACTGGCCGACTGGGTGCAGCCGCTGGGCAACCGGACCCGCAGGTGGCTGGAGGACGTCTACCAGATCCCGGCGGGCGTCACCCGCGGGCAACGGGAGATCACCGTCCAGCTGACCCCGAAGACCCCCTGGTCGGCGGCCTCCTACACGGCGTGGAGCCTCAGGTGACCACCGTCCTGGCGATGCGGGCCATCGGCAAGTCCTTCCCCGGCGTGCGGGCCCTCGACGGGGTGTCGCTCACCGTGGCGGAGGGCGAGGTGGTGGCCCTGCTCGGAGAGAACGGCGCCGGCAAGTCCACGCTGATGAACATCCTGGCCGGGGTGTTCAAGGACTACGAGGGCGAGATCGAGATCGGCGGCGAGGTCGCGCACATCCACTCGCCCAAGGACGCGCGCCGGCACGGGATCGCCATGATCCACCAGGAGCTCAACCTGGTGCCCGAGCTGTCCATCGCCGACAACATCTTCCTCGGGCAGGAACGCGCGATCCTCGACCGCAAGGCCACCGAGGCGCGCACCGCCGAGCTGCTGCACGGCGTCGGGCTCGACCTGTCGCCGCGCACGATCGTCAAACAGTGCAAGATCGCCGAACGCCAGCTCATCGAGGTGGCCAAGGCCCTGTCGCAGAACGTCTGCGTCCTGGTCATGGACGAGCCCACCTCGGCCCTGGCCGACGCGGAGGTGCACCGGCTGTACGAGGTCATCCGCGACCTGACCGGGCGCGGCGTGGCCGTCATCTACATCTCGCACCGGCTGGAGGAGCTGGAGGAGATCGCCGGCCGGGTCGTCGTGATGCGCGACGGCCAGTACATCGGCGAGCGCTCCGGCGTCAACCGGGACGAGCTCATCCAGATGATGGTCGGCCGCCCCCTGGGCGAGATGTTCCCCCGCGCCGACGGCGGCTCCACAGGTGGGGAGCTGCTGAAGGTCGAGGGGCTGTCGGTGCCCGGCGAGCCAGGCTCAGGCCGCACACCGCTGCGTGACATCTCCCTGTCCGTACGGGCGGGAGAGATCGTCGGCGTGGCGGGCCTGATGGGCGCCGGCCGCAGCGAGCTGCTGGAATCGATTTTCGGCCTGCACAGGGCGGCTGCCGGAGAAATGACCCTGGGCGGCCGGCCGTACCGGCCGAAGAGCCCGAGGGGCGCGATCCGGCGCGGCGTCGCGCTGGTCGCCGAGGACCGCAAGGCCCAGAGCCTCGTGCTCGGCAACACCATCGGCTTCAACGCCAGCCTCCCCTCGCTCAAGCGGTTCCTGCGGTTCGGGGTCGTGGACGCCAGGCGCGAGCACGCGGCCGTCGAACAGAAGGTACGCGAGCTGCGCGTCAAGGCCCCCGGCACCCGGTTCACCGTCGGCAATCTCTCGGGCGGCAACCAGCAGAAGGTCGTGCTGGCCAAGTGGCTGCTCACGGCGCCCTCGCTGATCCTCATGGACGAGCCCACGCGTGGCATCGACGTGGGCGCCAAGGCGGAGATCCACGCGCTCATGTCGTCGCTGGCCGCCGAGGGCAAGGGCGTGCTCGTGGCCTCCTCCGAGCTGCCCGAGCTGCTCGCCATGTGCGACCGGATCCTCGTGCTCTGCGAGGGCCGCATCACCGCCGAGTTCCCGAGAGGCCAGGCGACGCAGGAGGCGATCCTCGAGGCCGCCATGGCAAGACAGCAGGTGACCATATGACAACCGTGAAGACCGCGCCGCCCGTGAAGGCGCCGGAGGAGAGCCGGATCCGGCGCACGCTCTCCGCCCTCGGGGCCGCGCAGGCCTACATCGGCCTGGTGCTGATCCTCGCCGTCGGGATCGCCACCAAGGGCGAGATGTTCCTGAACGAGACCAACCTCACCAACGCCATCGGCGCCTTCGCCTCCCGCGGCATCCTGGCGGTCGGCGTCACGCTGGTGATCCTGACCGGCGGCATCGACCTGTCCGTGGGGTCGCTGCTGGGCATCGCGTCGATGACGGCCGCGATGATGCTCGCCAAGTTCTCGCTGGAGCCGTGGCAGATCGTGCCGATCTGCATGGTGGTGGGAGCCCTCTTCGGGTTCCTGAACGGCGCCGGCACGGCCTGGCTGCGCATCCAGTCGTTCGTCATGACCCTGGCGATGCTCTCGGTCGTACGCGGGCTCGACCGGCAGGTCAGCGACAACGTCAGCGTCGGCACCCAGATCGCCGGGCCCGACGGGAAGCTGACGCCGCAGGCGGAGGCGTTCCAGCTGTTCGGCACCCCTGGGCACAACCTGTTCGATCGCATCTACTATCCGGTGCTGGCCTTCATCGTGGTCTGCATCGTCTTCCACCTGATCCTGACGAAGACCCGGTTCGGCCGGCACGTGTACGCCGTCGGCGGCAACCCCACCGCGGCCCGCCTGTCCGGGGTCAACGTCACCGCGGTCACGATCGCCGTCTTCACACTGTCCGGCATGCTCGCCGGCTTCGCGGGACCGATCGACGCCGCCTACAGCGCCTCGGCCGACCCCCAGGCCGGGCAGTCGTTCGAGCTGGACGCCATCGCCGCCGCCGTCATCGGCGGGGCGTCGCTGGCGGGCGGCAAGGGCACCATCGCCGGCACGTTCGTGGGGGCGCTCATCCTGACGCTCCTGGACAACGTGCTCGGCCTCAACGCGGTCAGCGACAACTGGCAGCTCGTCATCAAGGGACTGATCGTCGTCGTGGCGGTCGTCCTGCAGCGTCCCGATCTCTTCAAGATCTTCCGAGGAGGGTCTCGATCATGAAGAAGACCATCACCATCGTGCTGTGCGCACTCCTGGCCGCCGCGTGCGCGTCCAAGACGCCCGCGCCGTCGGCGTCGTCAGGTGAGAAGAAGAAGTTCGTCGTCGGATATTCGCAGTCGAACAACGCCGAGCCGTACCGGGCCCAACTCAACCTGCAGTTGCAGCACTTTTTGAAGAAATATCCGGACATCGAGCTGCTGCCGATCGCCGACGCCAAGCAGTCGAGCGCCACGCAGGTCTCCCAGGTCCAGAACTTCATCACCCAGAAGGTCGACGCGCTCATCGTCTCGCCCACCGAGCCCGCGCCGCTGACGGCGGCTGTTCAGCAGGCGTGCGACGCGAAGATCCCCGTGATCGTCCTCGACCGCACCGTGAACACCGACTGCTACACCGCCTTCATCGGCGGCGACAACGTGCTCATCGGCAGGAAGGCGGGGGAGGAGGCGGTCAGGCTGCTGCCGAACGGCGGCAACATCGTCGAGCTGCGCGGCATCATGTCCAACCAGCCGCAGATCGACCGCGACAAGGGCTTCCGCGAGGCCATCGCGGCCAACCCCAAGATCAAGATCATCGCCGACCGCGAGGGCAAGTGGGTGAAGGAGCAGGCCACCCCGATCATGCAGCAGTGGCTCGCCCAGCACCAGCAGATCGACCTCGTGTACGGGCACAACGACCCGATGGCGCTGGGCGCGTACCTGGCGGCCCAGGCGGCGGGCAAGGCCGACAAGATCAAGTTCATTGGCATCGACGGCCTGGCCATCCCCGACGGCGGCATCCGCGCGGTCCAGCTCGGCCAGCTCTCGGCCACGTTCATCTACCCGACGGGCGCGCAGGAGGCGGCCGACACCGTCAACAAGATCCTGCACGGCCGGCAGGTCGAGAAGAAGCAGGTGCTCGGCACGACCCAGGTCACCAAGGACAACGCGGCCGAGCTCTACAAGCAGTTCGACCTGTCGGGACAGAACTGATGTTCCTCGGGATCGACATCGGCACCTCCAGCTCCAAGGGGGTGCTCGTGGCGCCCGACGGCGCGGTCGTGGCGACGGCGGTGCGCGAACATCGCACCGCCTCGCCGCGGCCGGGCTGGTTCGAGCACTCGGCGCAGGACGTCTGGTGGGCGGACTTCACCTCGATCGTGGAAGAGCTGGCCCGCCCGGACGTCGCGGCCGTCGGGCTGAGCGGGATCGGGCCGTGCGTGCTGCCCTGCGCGCAGGACGGCACGCCGCTGCGCCCGGCCATCCTGTACGGGGTGGACACCCGGGCCACGGCCGAGATCGCGGCGCAGACGTCCCGGTACGGGGCCGCCGCGATCCTGGAGCGGTGCGGGTCGCCGCTGACCTCCCAGGCGGTGGGGCCGAAGCTGGAGTGGCTGCGCACCCATGAGCCCGAAGTGTGGGCGCGGACCCGGCGGATCTTCATGGCGCATTCGTGGCTGGCGTACCGGCTGACCGGCGCGTACGTGCTGGACCATCATGCGGCCAGCCAGTGCACGCCCCTGTACGACACCCGTGCCCATGAGTGGATCACCGACTGGGACCTCTTCCCGGAGCTGGAGCTGCCCGCGCTGGCGTGGAGCGGCGACGTCGTCGGCACCGTGACGGAGGCGGCCGCCGCCACCACCGGGCTCCCGCAGGGGATCCCGGTGGTGGCAGGGACGATCGACGCGTGGGCCGAGGCGCTGAGCGTCGGGGTGACCTCGCCGGGCGACGTCATGCTCATGTACGGGACGACGATGTTCCTGGTCGAGGTGCTGGCCTCGCGGGCCGTCTCGCCGCAGTTGTGGGGGACTGCGGGGGTGTCGCCGGGGACGTACAACCTGGCGGCCGGGATGGCCACATCGGGGGCTGTCACCGGGTGGCTGCGCGACCTGACCGGAGCCTCGTTCGAGGCCCTCACGGCCGAGGCGGCCGCGGTGGGGCGCGGGGCGGAGGGGTTGCTGATGCTGCCGTACTTCGCGGGGGAGCGCACGCCGCTCTTCGACCCGGACGCGCGGGGGACGCTCATCGGCCTGACGTTGCGGCACGGGCGCGGGCATCTGTACCGGGCCGCGCTGGAGGCGACCGCCTTCGGGGTGCGGCACAACCTGGAGGCCATGCGGGCGGCGGGCGGGTCGGCCAAGCGGCTGGTCGCGGTGGGCGGCGGCACCAAGGGCGGGCTGTGGACGCGGATCGTGTCCGACGTGCTCCAGCAGGCACAGGTCCTGTCCACCCACACGGTGGGTGCCGCTTTCGGTGATGCCATGCTCGCGGCGCAGGCGTGCGGCGTCTCGTGTGAGGGCTGGAACCCGGTGGCGTCCGTCGTGGAGCCCGACCCGGCCGCCGCCGAGGACTACACGCGGTTGTACGGGCTGTACCGCGACCTGTACGACTCCACCTCCCACCTCGCCCACGAGCTCGCGACCCGTTAACGGGGGGTGGAGCTCTGGCGGGGATGGAGTTCGGCGGGCAGGACGATCGTGGCGGCCTTGGCGGCCGGTGTGGCGATGCGGTCGACCAGGAGGCGGGCGGCCATGCGGCCCAGCTCGTACGTCGGCTGCGTCACCGTCGAGGGCGACGGGCGGACCAGGTCCGCCCACGGGATCTCGTCGAAGCCGACCAGCCCGACCTGTCCGGGCACGTCCACGCCGCGCTCGGTCAGGCAGCGCAGCGCGCCCACCGTCATGAGGTTGTTGGCCACGAAGACCGCGTCGGGAGGCTCGGGGGAGGACAGCAGTGCGGCCATGGCGTCGTATCCCCCCTGTTCGCGGAAGTCCGCGCGCACGATCAAGGGGGGAGTGGGCAGGGCGGCGGTGTAGCCGCGCAGGCGAAGGTCGGCGGTGCTCACGCCCTCGGGTCCCGCGATGCAGGCGATGCGCCGGTATCCGGCGGCGAGCAGGTGCTCGGTGGCGGTGCGCGCGCCTCCTTCGTTGTCGACCACCACCGTGTCGACGGCGCCCCGGGGCAGTTCCCGGTCGACGGCGACGACCGGGATGGGCGAGTCGATGAGGGTCTTGGCGGCCTTGACGCTGCCCGAGGAGGAGATGATGACGCCGGCCATCTGCTCGCTCAGGGCCGCCGCGACGTAGGTCTCCTCCTTGGCCGGGTCTTCGTCGCTGTTGCACAGCACGACCGAGTAGCCCTCCTGCTGGGCGACGTCCTCGATGCCGCGCACCATGGCGGTGAAGAACGGGTTGCCGATGTCGGAGATGATCACGGCCCAGAGTGTGGTACGGCTGCGCCGCAGGTTGCGCGCGACCGCGTTGGGGCGGTAGCCGAGCTCGCGGACCGCCGTGAGCACCCGGGCGACCATGGCCGGGTCGACGGTCCGGGCGCCGTTGAGCACGCGGGAGACGGTGGCGGCGGACACGCCGGCCTCCCGCGCGACATCGTAGATAGTGGGCATCGCACCAAGTTTCTACCATCGCGGAGCCCCGTACCCCCTCCTCGCGCAGGTCGGGGCTGAGGTCCTGGTCCAGGAATCGCTTTCCAATCATGATCATACTTCCACATTTCCTGAAACATTGAAATGTGCCACTTTAGCTGGGCAAATGCTCGACTTAAATCCTGACAAATCAAGGCTTGACGGCTGTCAGGTCGCGATTGTACGTTGATCCAGAAATCGATTGCTCAGATTCTCTTCTCCCTCCACCCCCCACCTCACGGACTCCTGACTGCCATGCGCTCAGGAGTCCCGCACCGCCAGGAGAAGTCATGTTCTCGATCGTTCGACGATGTTTGGGCGCGGGCCTGGCCACGCTGCTCATTGTGGCCATCACGGCCGTCCCTGGGGCGACGGCCGCCGCCTCCCCGCCACCCAGCCCGTTCTTCTCGACCGTGCAGATCGACTCCGGCGCGTCGGTCGGCGCGCCCGCCGCAGGCGACAACCGCAACCACGGCGACCTGTGGCCGAACTGCTGGTCCGACGACGACAACGTCTACACCGCCTACGGTGACGGCATCGGGTTCGCGGGCACGTACAGCGACATCGGCGTGGCCCGCATCTCGGGCATGCCCGGCAACCTGACCGGTGCGCAGTTGCCGATCGGCGACAACGTCGGCCAGGTCTGGACGGCGAACCACACGCGCAAGCCCACCGGCATGGCCTGCGTGGGCGGCACGCTCTACCTCGCCGTGCAGGACCTGGCGTTCGACTTCGACGACGCCCCGGCGGCGACGATCGCGAAGTCGACCGACCACGGCAAGACGTGGACGTGGGACAGGTCGGGGCCGATGTTCGGCAACGGGGCGTTCACCACGATCATGTTCCTGGACTACGGCAAGGCGTACGGCAACGCCCCCGACGGCTACGTCTACGCCTACGGTCTCGACCACAACTGGCGCGACTCCTTCGCGAACCGAGTGCCCGACCCGGTGGACCTGTGGCTGGCCCGGGTGCCCAAGGACCAGGTGCAGAACCGGTCGGCCTGGGAGTTCGTCAGCGGCTTCGCCGCCTCCGGCGCACCCACCTGGTCCGCGGACATCGGCAGGCGGGTGGCGGTCATGCACGACGACCGGCACATCTACCAGGACGTCTACACCGCCAACCGGGCGAAGAACATGACCGTGGTCAGCCAGGGCGGCGTGGTGTACAACAAGCCGCTCAACCGCTACCTCTACACGTCCTGGACGGAGTACACCTTCGAGTTCTACGAGTCGCCCACCCCGTGGGGCCCGTGGAAGCACTTCTCCGGCAAGGACTTCGGCGGCTACCCGTGGACCACCGCCAAGCACGGCGGCTACGCCACCACGATCCCGTCCAAGTACATCAGCGCCGACGGCAAGTCGATGTGGCTGCAGTCGAACGTCTGCCCGTGCGGCGGCGGCTTCCCCGAAGGGCAGCACTGGGCGTACACGTTCTCGCTGCGCAAGATGCGCCTGGAGCCGCACGTGGACACCACCCCGGCCAACACGCCCGACGGCGCCAGGAACCTGGCCCGCGAGCCGGGCACGGTCGGCGTCGAGCGGGTGGCGCATTTCGGCATCGTCGGCTTCTACAACGACGGCAACAAGGCGCAGAGCGAGGACGACTGGAACGACGAGCGCAAGGGCGCGAGCTGGTGGGGCTACACCTGGCCGCGCGAATACCTGATGAACAAGGTCGCCTTCACCAGCGGGCAGATCTTCGGCGACGGCGGCTGGTTCGCGAGCGATCTGCGGGTGCAGGTCCGCAGGGACCACGAATGGGTGAACGTCACCGGACTGCGCATCACGCCTGACTACCCCTACGACAACACGGCGGGCCCGAACCGCACGTACGAGCTGGGCTTCAACCCGGTGGACGGCGACGGCGTGCGCGTCATCGGCGCTCCGGGCGGCACCCGCACCTTCACCTCCATCGCCGAACTGGAGGTGTACTACACGGGCACCAGCGGGACCATGTTCGGCGGCTCGCCGGCGGATTTCACGGGTGACGGCAAAGCCGACATCGCCGCCTTCACCCGCTTCCGGTCCTCCGGGAGCGGGCTCACGCGGTGGTCAAGCAGAACGACTATCGTTGAGTGACCGCAGGCGCTGGAGCTTGCGGTGTGAAGGCGTGCCCGGGGCGGCGGTGTAGAGGACGAGGCGGTGGTCCCCGCCAGGCAGGGGCAGGACGTCGCAGTCGAGCTCCATCTCGCCCAGCAGGTGGTGTGCGGCCCGCTTCGTCACGGTCCGCTGCACTTCGATGTCCTGCGCCGCCCACAGCTCGGCGAACAGCGGGCTGGCCGCCGTCAGCTCGTCCACGATCTGCCGTACGTCTGGATCGTCCGGGTAGCGGCCGCTGGCCCGCAGGTCGGCGACGGCCTGGCGGGCCGGCCCGGCAGGATCGCTCAGCAGCGCGGGCGCGCCGCCGAACAGCCAGCGCAGCGTGTTGCGCTCACGGGCCGGCCTGGCCGCCGGGTCGCCGATGAGCGCGACCAGCATCCTGTTCCAGGCGAGCAAGTCCCAGCAGACGTTGACGATCACCGCGGGGAACTCCTCGAGGCGATCCAGCAGGCGCAGCGCGTTCTCGGGGACCTCCGGCGCGGAGCCGGTCCGGACCGGGGCCTGGCCGCCCATCCGCAGCAGATAGTCGTGCTCGTCGCCGGTCAGCCGCAGCGTGCGGCTCAGCGCGGTGAGCACCTGCGCGGACGGCTGCGGCCCGCGGCCCTGCTCCAGCCGGATGTAGTAGTCGACCGAGATCCCGGCCAGCAGCGCGACCTCCTCGCGCCGCAGGCCCGGTGTCTGGCGCCGGCGGCCGGCCGCCAGCCCCGCCTCCTCAGGCCTGACCCGCTCGCGCCTGCTCCGCAGAAAACTGCCCAGCTCGTTCTTGTTCATCGTCTTCCATCATGGCCTGGTACCGCGAGTCCCAGGCCCACGGGGGCCTACCCGCCGTCCCGGCCGCGCGGCCAGCCTGGTCACATGACGATTCTGGTCACCGGAGCGCGCGGGCACGTCGCGCGCAGCCTCGTACAGCAACTTCTCGCCATGGGACAGCCCACCCGGGCGGCCGGCCGGAACCCGGGCGCGGCCCGCCTGCCCGCCGGCGTGGAAACGATGCTCTGCGATCTCGCCGACCCGGACACTTTCGACACCGCGCTCGCCGGCGTCACCAAAGTCTTCCTGTACGCCGAGCGGCGGGGCCTGGACGACTTCGTCACCCGTGCCGCGACCGCCGGGGTGGAGCACATCGTCCTGCTGTCCGCGATGCTCGCCGACCCCGCCGCGACCGACGCGATCAGCCGCCTGCACGGCGATGCCGAGCAGGCGGTGGCCCGCTCGGGAATCGCCTGGACGTTCCTGCGCCCGGGCGCCTTCGCCACCAACACGCTGCAGTGGGCGCCGTCGGTCCGCGCCGAGGGGCTGGTGCGGGACCCGTTCCCGGACTCGCGGTCGGCCCCCGTGCACGAGGCGGACATCGCGGCGGTCGCCGCCCGCGCCCTGACCGAGCCGGGACACGAAGGCGCGACCTACACGCTGACCGGGCCGGAGCTGGTCAGCCGCAGACGCCAGGCCGAGCTGATCGGGGAGGCCATCGGCCGTCCGGTCCGCTTCGCCGTCCAGGATCTGGACGAGTACCGTGCGGAGCTGAGTGCCTGGACGACGCCCCAGGTCGCCGACGTGGTGATCAGGGAGTCCGCCGCCGCTGTCGACCGGCCCGCGCCGGCCACGGACACGGTCGAGAAGGTCGTCGGCGGGCCCGCCCGCACGTACGGCGAGTGGGCCCGCGACCACGCCGGGGATTTTCGCGACGAGCCCTCGTGATAGCGGCCGGGGCCTTCAGGAGGCCTTGACCAGCGTGAACGCGCCTCGGGTCAGCCCCAGCTGCTCCGAGATCGCCCGCGCCTGGTCGAACGGGGTCTTCGGATCGATCGCCAGGGTCGTCACCACGAACGACCTCCCGTCCGCCGTCCTGGCGAGGTAGCCCAGGTCGCTCACCCCCGGCTCCGACCCGCCCTTGAACCAGACCGACGGCCACTGCGCCTTGTCCAGCGCGAGCCCCGCGTCGCTGATCGACAGGGCCTCGCCGACGTGCTTGTCGGGCAGTTCCGACAGCCGGACGAAGGCCCGGCACAGCTGGGCGGGGGAGGCGTACCACTCGAGCGTGTCCAGCTCGCGCGGCGCGGTCCACCCGGCGATGCGGGACAGCGGCACCTTGGCGACCACCCTGTCCAGGTAGGCCCGCTGCCCGGCCGTTCCCAGCGACAGGTACTTCCTGGCGTGCCGCGGGTAGCCGGCGCCCTTGAGCACGAACATCTCCCGCGTGGTGAGCAGCGGCGTGTTGCGCTTGTCGCGGGCGCCCCAGGCCCGCGCCGTGCGCTCGACGTTCTTGCGGCCGGCCTGGTGGATGAGCAGGTCGGTGGCGGTGTTGTCGCTGATGGAGATCATCAGCTTGGCGGCCTCCAGCACCGACACCTTGCTGTTGTCCGGCCGGTTCTGCAGCTCGCCCGACCCCAGGCTCTTCAGCTCCGGCGTGATCGTGAGCTGGGTGTCCCACCCGAACGCCCCGCTCGCGATGCGCTCGGCCACGGTCCCCAGCACGTAGAGCTTGAACATGGAGCCGAGCGGGCGCGCCGTGGCGGGGGCGACGGAGTGCACGGGGCGGCAGGCCCCGTCCTTGGTCACCTCCGCGGCGATGAAGCCGGCCTGCGGCGCGAGCCTGCTCAACCGCTGGTCCAGCTCCGCCCAGTCCTTGGGCGCGGGGGAGACGTGCGGGCGGAACAGCAGTCCGTCGACGAGGCCGGCGCCGTTCGTCGTGAGCGACAGGTCGAGCAGGGTGCCGGACGCCTCGACCGTGGCGACGAGCAGGGTGCTCTCCGACCTGGTGAGCTCCTGGAGCCGCATGCCCTTGAACGCGGTCAGGGTCTGGTTCAGCCGGTCGGCGGGGACGCTCTGGAGGAACTCGGCGGTGAAGTGCTGCTTCAGCTCGCTCTCCGGGATCGGCGGGCGGGTGGCGGCGTCGAGCAGCCAGCGCAGCTGCCTGCCCGCCGGCGTGTCGGGAATCTCGGGCGGCGCGGCGACAGCGGCGGTCGCGGCCTGTACGGACGCGGTCTGGCCTGCGCAGACCGCCGTCACGGCCACGGCTGCCGCCGCCAGAAAACGGACGGGCTTCGATGAAGTGATCATGACAAGGCTGCTTCTCATGCCGCTCAGGCAATCGCGGCGGGGCCCCGGCGGGCCACCAGGGCAGCCACCGTTCTGGCTGGTGCGGATGACCGTGCGAAATATGCGGATAACCTCATAGCCCTCTTGCCGATCACTCACGACGATGGAGGCTTATGGGTTCGAGGCTGGTGGCCGGGGTACTGGCGACGGGCGCGGCCGCCGGCATCGTGGCCAACGTGGTCATCACGAGCCGCATCACGGCGAGTCGCGGCGTCCCCCTCCCGGTGACCGAGTGGGTGTACATGGTGGTGGCGCTGCTCATGCCCGCGCTGGGCTGGTTGCTGGCCACCCGGCGTCCCGAGCTGCGTTATGGCTGGCTGCTCCTGGCCTGCGCGCTCTTCCTGGGGGTGGGTCTGACCGGCGCGGGGCTGTCGATCACGGGCGCGGCGCCGCTCTGGCTGACCGCCCCGCTCTCCTCCGTCCTCGCCGCCTTCTATGGCCTGAACTGGATCTTCGTCCCGCTGCTCTTCCCCGAAGGGCGGCTGCCCTCGCGCCGCTGGCGCGCGTTCGCGTGGATCTCCGGCATCGCGATCGCCCTGCACGCCGTAGGGGGCATGCTGAGCGGCGGCGCCGCGCGCGAGCCGCTGCGGGTCCTGGAGTCGACGCTCGCCCTCTTCGGGGTCTTGTCGTCGGCCGTCGGCCAGCTCATCACGTGGATCATGGCGGCGATCGGGTTCTGCGGGCTCATGCTCCGCCGGCGGCGCAGCGCGCGGGTCGAGCGGCGGCAGTACGCCTGGATGGTCGGGGGCGTGGCCGTGAGCCTGCTGGGGGGTGTCGCGCAGATGGTGTTCTTCACGAGGCTGCCGATGCTCGCGCTGCTCGGGACGGTGGCCATGACCGGGGCGCTGCCCGTCGCGATCGGGGTCACCGTGGTCCGCCACCGGCTGCTCGACATCGGGATCGGCATCCGGGGCTCGCGCCTGCATCTGATCTTCGACGTACGGCCGACGGTGGACGAGGTGCTGTCCGACCTCGGCACCGCGCTGGAGGACGCGTCCGAGCCCGCGGAGCAGCTCGGCCGGGTGGCCGTGGCCGTGCGTACCGCGTTGGAGGCCACCTGGGCGGCCGTGACGCTGGCGGACGGCACCCGCGTGGTCGCCGGCAGGCAGGAGGGGCCGGCCACTCTGACGGTGCCGGTGCACGGAGGGCTCGGCCGGATCGAGTGCGGCCCCAGAGGCGTGGGCGGGCTGACGCGCGTGGACCGCCGGCTCCTGGAGGCGCTGGCCGTGCCGGCCGGGCTGGCCATCCAGAGCGCCGGCCTGGCCACCCGCCTGGTCAACGCCCAGGAGGCGGAACGCCGGCGCATTGAACGCAACATCCACGACGGCGTTCAACAGCAGCTCGTCGCGCTCATCGCCGGTCTGGAGCTGGCCCGCTCGACCGGCGCGAACCCCGACATGCTCGCCCACCTGCGCGAACAGGCCCGCCAGACGCTCGCCGACCTGCGCGAGCTGGCGGCCGGCATCCATCCGTCGGCCCTCAGCCAGGGCGGCCTGGTGGAGGCGGTGGAGGAGCGCTGCTCCCGCCTGCCCGTGCACACGACGGTGACCTCGGACCCCGGCCTGCGAACCAAGCGGTTCGCGGACGAGGTCGAGGGCGCGATGTACTTCACCGTCAACGAGGCCGTCGCCAACGCGCTCAAACACGCCGGCGCCGCCACCATAGAGGTGGGCCTGTCGCACGCGGGCGGCCGCCTGCGTGCCACGGTCGCCGACGACGGGAAGGGCTTCGACTCGGCCGCCGCCGCCCGCAGGGGGCTGGCCACGCTGTCCGACCGGCTGGACGCGCTCGGCGGCGGGCTCGACCTCGACAGCTCGCCGGGAAAGGGGACACGTGTGAAGGCATGGGTGCCGGTCGATGGGTGAGCGGATCCGTGCGGTGGTCGCCGACGACCATTACCTCGTACGCGAAGGAACCCGCCAATTACTCGACATGTCGGGCGAGATCACGGTCGTCGGCGCGGTCGGCAACGCCGACGAACTCCTCGACGCCGTCCGCCGCCTCGGCCCCGACGCCGTGGTCACCGACATCCGGATGCCGGGCGGTGACTGGCGGCCCGGCTTCGAGGGCATCGACGCCGCCCACCGCATCAGGACCGCGCATCCGGGGGTGGGGGTCGTGGTGCTGTCGCAGTTCTCGGACGCGTTGTTCGCGTTCGAGCTGTTCAAACACGGCACCGAGGGCTACGCCTACCTGCTCAAGGACCGGGTCGGGGACCTGGACGAGTTGCTGGGGGCCATCAGGGCGGTGGCCTCCGGCGGCTCCGTCATCGACCCGAAGGTCGTGGAGGGCCTGCTGGCCAGGCGCGACGTCCGCGGCCAGCAGGAGGCGCTGACCGGACGCGAACGCGACGTGCTCCGCGAGATGGCGCACGGCCGCTCCAACTCGGCCATCGCCAGGGCGCTTCACCTGTCGATCTCGTCGGTGGAGAAGAACGTCAACGCCATTTTCACGAAACTGGGGCTGGAGAACAGCGGGGACGTGCACCGCAGGGTGGCGGCGGTCCTCGCCTACCTCGGTCCGGACCGGTAGCGGCGCGTCCGGCTTCATCGCGTCTGCCGGTCGTCTCCGTGAGGCTGGTCCGCCACCGGTGCCGGATCCGCTCCGGTCAGGCGGTCCGCGATCTCGTCGGCCGGCAGCACCAGCGCGAAGCCCTTGCGCAAGACCGCGAGCTCGGGCTCCTGGAGGGACTCGTCGTCGGTGGCGGTGACGTCTGCGCCGAACACGACCTGATACCCGCGTTCGTACGCCTGCCGCGCCGTGGTGCCGCAGCAGTAGTTGGTCAGCGTGCCGGTGACGATGACGGTGTCGCGACCGAGGTTGCGCAAGACGGTGTCGAGCGGGGTGTCGTAGAAGGCGCCGTAGGAAGGTTTGCGGATCAGCACCTCGTCGTCGCGGTAGCCCATCTCGTCCCAGACCGCCGCGGGGCCGGGCCGGCGCCAGTCGGTGTCGGCGTGCGGCAGGTAACGCAGCGCGTGCGGACGGTCCAGGCCGAGGTGGGTGTCGTCGAAGATGGTCCAGATCACCGGGACGCCGGCGCCGCGGCAGTGGTCGATGAGGCGGCGCAGCCGGGGCGCCATGCGGGTGGCGGCCGGCACCCAGTACGGGCTCCAGCCGGGCCGGACGAACTCGTCCTGCATGTCGATGACGAGCATCGCCGAGCGTTCGGGGTGGATCGTGAACGACGCCTGCCCCCGTTCGTAGGCGGCCCGTGCGCGCGTGGTGACCCACTCCTCGGTGTAGGACATCTACTCTCTCCGTATCGATTCGAGGTATATCGATTCGAGGTGACAGAGTAGCAGGGGTGGCCGAGTCATCCGCCCCAGCCGCCGGCCGGCGGCCGTGCGGGCGGGGTGCGCCCCGGTGTGGAAACGGAGAAGTCGACCTTGAGCGCGTAGCGGTGCGCCACGTACGAACTGATCGTGTATTCGAGCGGCTTGCCGTGCTGATCGACGATGGAGCGCGTTTCGACGAGCATCGGGGTGGTGGGATCGACGTCGAGGACGGACGCGTCGTCGTCGGCGGTGCGCGCGGTGAGGACGGAGGAGCCGAGGGTGGGATGCAGTCCGAGGCGCCGCAGCGTGTTGTGCAGTGATCCGGTCTCCAGGTCCGCGGTGAGCAGCTTGTCGAGGGCGGCGGGGAAAACGGCGTGTTCGATGGCCACAGGGAGGCTGCCGAAGAGTCTGACGCGGCTGATCGCGACCACGGATGCGGGTGCGAAGGGGGCGTCCGGATAGAGGGCGGCCACCTCCTGGGGGGAGGCGGGGCGTACGGCGGCGTCCAGGACACGGGAGCGCGGCGTCTTGCCGAGCGCGAGGGCCTGATCGTGGAAGCTGAGGAGGGTGCCGACCGGCCGGGCGGCAGCCGCCTTGCGTACGAAGCTGCCCCGGCCGGGCACGCGCTCCAGCAGGCCGTCGCGCTCCAGCCCGGCAAGGGCGGCGCGCACCGTCATCCGGGAGACCTCGAACTCCTGCGCCAGCCGCGGTTCGGAGGGGAACGGATCGCCGTCGGCCGCGGCGTCGATGCGACGGCGCAACTGCTTCTCGATGCGTTCGTACAGCGGTTGCGGTGCGGGCATGAGCGGGGCGGTCCTCCTCGGTCGGACGGGGTCGGTCCCGTCATTCGACAACGCCTACAGTGCTGTCTAGGCTGTCTATACAGCTTACCTCAGGCGTGAAGGAGAGCCCTATGTCCGTCGCCTCGATCGACGTCCCGCAGTGGGACGGTCCGCTGCCTTCGTGTGAGGAGGTGGCGAAGATGATCGACCACTCGCTGCTGCGGCCCGAACTGACCCCGGCCGAGGTCGCGGCCGGTGTGGCGATCGCGCTGAAGTACCGTACGGCGTCGGTGTGCGTGCGGCCCGCCGACGTCTCAGCGGCCGTCGCGAGCCTGCGTGGATCCGGCGTCGCCGTCGGTACGGTCGTCGGCTTTCCGCACGGCGGCGGCACTACGGCGGCGAAGGTCTTCGAAACCACCGAACTGATCTCCCTGGGAGCGGAGGAGATCGACATGGTGATCAACATGGGCCGCCTGTGCGGCGGCGACGTCGCGTTCGTCCAGGACGAGATCGCCGCTGTCGTCCAGGCCGCCGAAGGCCGCCCCGTAAAGGTGATCTTTGAGAACGCCTATCTGGGAGACCGGGAGAAGATCGTCGGGTGCCAGGCCGCCGAGGCCGCGGGCGCGGCCTTCGTCAAGACCAGCACCGGATTCGCCGGCGGTGGGGCGACGCCGGCGGACATCGCCCTGATGCGGCGCTCCGTGGGGCCGGCCGTCCAGGTCAAGGCCGCCGGAGGCGTTCGCACCCTGGACGCCCTCCTGGAGCTCAACCGCCTGGGCGCCACGCGCTTCGGAGCCACGGCCACGGCGGCGATCCTCGACGACCTGGAGAGCCGCCGCAACGGCAACGCGCCTGCCCGCGCGGCCGGTTCGGGCCCGATCGGCTACTGAGACGCCCTTGACAGCCGGCCGCCGCGCCTGAGGCTCGGCGCCGGGAAGCCGAGCGCGACTTACTACCATGGCTAGTCATGGAGTTGACGGAGCGATTCGAGTGGCGTGGGAGGCAGATCGCCTGGGGGCGCGCGGGCGCCGGTCCGGCTGTGGTGTTCTGTCATGGCACGCCGTTCTCGTCGGTGTTGTGGCGGCCGTTCGCGGAGGCGTTGAGTCGCGACTTCACCGTCTACCTGTGGGACATGCCCGGATATGGCCGTTCCTCCAAGCATGCCGAGCATCCCGTGGATTTCGGCGCGCAGGCCGATGCGTTCGCGGCGCTGCTCGCGCACTGGGGGTTGGAGCGGCCGCACGTGGTCGCCCACGACTTCGGCGGTGCCGTGTCCCTGCGTACGCACCTGATCCTGGGCGTCGATTACGCCTCGCTCATGCTCGTCGACGTCGTGGCCATCCCGCCCAGCGGCTCGCCCTTCTTCCAGTTCGTACAAGACCATCCTGACGTCCTGGCGCAGCTGCCGGCCTACATCCACACCGCCATCGTGGGTGCCTACATCCAGGGCGCGAGCCACCGCGGCCTGCGCGACGACGATCTCGACGCCCTCGTGCGACCGTGGACGGGGGAGGACGGCCAGCCCGCCTTCTACCGGCAGATCGCCCACTATGACGAGCGCTTCCTCGAAGAGAACGAGGAGCAGTTGGGCCGCATCGGCATCCCCGTACGGATCCTGTGGGGCTCCTGCGACGCGTGGATCCCCACCGACGTCGGCCGACGGCTGCAGAGCCTGATCCCCGGTGCCGAGCTCGCGCTGATCGACGCCGCCGGTCACCTGGTCCACCACGATGCGCCCGTCCCGCTCATGGACGAAGTCCGCGCCTGGCTCACCGCCGGACGGCGTGCCCGGCCGTATGAATCTACATTGTAAAGGCGGTGGGTGGTGTGGCCAACAAGTGGGTGGCACTGGTCAGGCCGATCCCGCGAGCAGGGAAGTCGCGACGAGTTCCTGCCGGTGCCGGCGGGCCTGTTTGGGCATGTTCCAGCCGAGTATGCCGGTGACCCGGCCCTCGTGGCGGTAGACGGCGACGAAGCGGCGCTCGGGCACGGAGCCCTCCGCGATGGACACCTCGGCGTCCGGGGACGGCATCCCGTGTACGTGGATCTTGGCGTCGAACTGGTCGGTCCAGAAGTAGGGGATCGGGGTGTAGGGGCGGTCGTCGCCGAGGATGTTGCCGGCGACGGCGATCGCCTGTTCGGTGGCGTTGGTCCGGTTCTCCAGCCGTAGCGACCTGCCCAGGGTCTCGTGGTGCCAGTGGGCCACGTCGCCGACCGCGTAGACGCCCTCCGTGGCGCGGCAGCGGGAGTCGCACACCAGCCCGTTGTCCAGGTCGAGCCCGCTGGTGGCAAGCCAGTCCGTGGCCGGGGCGGCGCCGAACGCGACCACGACGACGTCGGCCGGCAGCACGTCGCCGGTCTCCAGACGTACCCCGGTGACGCGGCCGTGTCGTTCGGTCAGTCCGCTGACCGCGGCGCCGAGCCGCAGCTTCACCCCGCGCTCGGTGTGCAGGTCGGCGAGCAGTCTGGCGGCCGGTTGGCCGAGCTGGCAGGCCAGCGGTGCCGGTTGGGGGCCGGCCAGGGTGACGCTTACGCCCATGCCGCGCGCGGTGGCGGCGATCTCGGCGCCGAGCACGCCGTCCCCGACGGCCACCAGGCGGCTGCGGGACAGCAGGTCCGTCCGCAGCGCCAGCACGTCGTCGAGCGTGCGCAGCGCGGATCGCCGAGCACGAATTCCGCGTTCAACGCGGACAGCGCGGCCGGGGGTCGCAGCTGGGCTCGCTCGGGCTCCCAGCTGCCGGACAGGATCTGCTTGGACAGCGGTGGCCGGTCGTAGGGAGGTGGGGTTCGGCGCCCAGCACGGTCACCCGGCCCGCGTACCCCTTGCGGCGCAGGGCTTCCACGGTGGCCAGGCCGGCGGCGGAGGCGCCGGCCACGAGCACGTGGTCCGGGGTGTTCATGCGTCCTCGCGAAGATCGCCGCTCCGGGGCAGACGCCGTCGACCGCGCGGCCGGCGGCGCGGGCGGCCCGCATCTGCGGCGGGGAGACGTCGGCGAGGGCCTCGCCGTTGATCGGCGTGGCGGCGTCGAGGTGGACGAGGTGGCCGATCCGGTCGGTGGCGCGGTCGGCGACGCCAGTGATGACCATGCCGCCGTAGCTGTGGCCGACGAGGATCACCTCGCGCAGGTCCTCGTAGGTCAGGGCCTGCACCAGTGCTTGCCCGGCCTGCCGCCCTCCGTGCGTGACGAACGATCCGTCATGGCGCGTCACCTGATCGCGCAGATGCGCGTCGAGCGGGAACGCGCCCTCGCCGAGGGCGCCCCCACCTTCATCCGAGCTGGGACGACCTCGCCACCAGCCTGATCGGCGCGATCGCCGGAATCTGGCAGGCCCCCGTGACGTGCTCTCTTGCGCCCGGCACCCCAACCCAAGGCTGTTCCTTCGGTCGGCACGAGAGAGGTGTCCAGTGAACGAATTGGCGTGAGCGCTATTCGGATAGCGGGACCTGGTGCAACGCTCGTAGGTTCGCAGGGCCAGAAGGCATCGGCATCTCCGGCTCCTGCGAAAGGAAACTCAACGTGAATCGTGTCCTGCTTGTCTTGGCCGCAGCACTCGCCTTGGCGGTGGGAGGCGTCATGGTCGCCGTATCGCCGGCCGTGGCCGCCGGTCCGGAATCGGGCAACGGCGCTGTCCCGAGGACGGTCATGGGTGACGAGAGCGACAGCGTCCGCATCACGGGCGAAACCCCGACTCCGTGAACGCGTGCTTCTTGATGAGCTCAGCGCGCCGGTGCGCACGTCCGGGAAAGCCGTCGTGATCAGCCCGGTCGCGCGTTCCGGGTGCTCGATCGTCACCTGACCGCGTTGCCGCCAGTGCGGAGGCGATGGCTTCCCGCGATCAGCCTCCACCGTACGGCAGGCAGCAGCAGCGGCTGCTCGACCGCGGGCAGAGAGACCATCCCGAGATCGTCCAGGACGTGGCATGGGCCATCCCAAGCCGGTGAACAGCCCGAAGGTTCCGCGCTCTCCGCTTTCGGGTCATCGGGCGAGCATGTCGCAACGGCTCACGCCGTAATCAGGGCGGGGTCTCTCCTGTACGAAGCGAGCGATGCGTCGCAGCCCGAAAAGGTCACCGCCGTCCTCCGGGACGGCGGTGAACCGCAAACTACAAGTATTCCGTTGCTGGAAGGAACAGTTCGATGATCAATCCGTTCCGCATTGACATCCCGCAGGACGAGCTGGACGACTTAAGAGACCGGCTCGCCCGTACCCGCTGGAGCGGCGAGATCGGTGACCAAGGCTGGAGCCGCGGCGTCCCGACCGGCTACCTGCGGCAGCTCGCCGCCTACTGGGCCGACGACTACGACTGGCGCAAGCACGAGGCCAGGCTGAACGACCTGCCCCAGTTCACCACCGACATCGACGGGCAGACCATCCACTTCGCGCACATTCGCTCTCCCGAGGCCGGGGCCACCCCGCTGATGCTCATCCACGGCTGGCCCGGCTCGATCGCCGAGTTCCTGGACGTCATCGGCCCCATGACCGACCCGCGCTCCTACGGCGGCGACCCTGACGACGCCTTCCACCTGGTGATCCCCTCTCTGCCCGGGTTCGGCTTCTCCGTTCCGCTGCGCGACGCGGGCTGGACGCACGGCCGCATCGCCGGGGCTTTCACCGAGCTGATGCACCGGCTCGGCTACTCCCGTTACGGCGTCCAGGGCGGCGACGTCGGCGCCTTCGTCGCCCCGGAAATGGGTCGCCAGGACTCCGAGGGCGTCCTCGGCGTGCACGTCAACGCCCTGGTCACCTTCCCGATCGGGGCCGAGGGCGAGATGGACGGCCTGACCACGTCCGAACAGGAGCGGCTGGCGCGCCTGGAGCACTGGCAGCAGGAACAGAGCGGCTACGACAAGATCCAAGGCACCCGCCCGCAGACCCTGGGGTACGGCCTGAACGACTCCCCGGCCGGCCAGCTCGCCTGGATCGCCGAGAAGTTCAAGGAATGGACCGACAGCGCCGCCGACCTGCCCGAAGACGCCGTCGACCGCGACGCTCTCCTCACCGACGTCAGCATCTACTGGTTCACGCAGACGGGCGCCTCTTCAGCCCACCTTTACTACGAGGCCCACCACGACCCCTCGGCCTGGGCGCCACGCGAACCCGGGACCGTGCCCACCGGCGTAGCAGTCTCCCTCACCCAGGACGTCGCCATCCGTCGCTTCGCAGAACGCGATCACAGCATCGTGCATTGGACCGAGTTCGAGCGCGGCGGACACTTCCTGGCCCTGGAACAGCCCGGCTCATTCGTCGCCGACGTGCGCGAGTTCTTCCGCTCCCTGCGCTGACGGTTCACACCGCCGCCACACACCGATGGCGGCGGTCCGAGCCGACGTTGACCGGACCGGCGCGCGACCGGTCCCCTGATGGTCACCCCGAACTTCGCGCCCCCACGCGGTCATCCGGCGGCGACGACGGCCGGTTCCTGGTGCGTGACAATCAGCAGCGTGCCCGGCATGAGATGATCACCAGCGCTCTCACCGGGCCGCGGTTGTCGCTGGCAACCCTTTCGTCCGTGCCCACAGGCCCGACGCGCTTGCCCACGGGCGCCGACCGGGGTAACCACGCCACCGGATCCTGCACCTCGTGGCCGCTTCGTGGAGGCTGACGACCGACGTCCGCCCGCCGCTCCGCGCGAGGAGCAGGCCCGGCGACAGTGAGTGTCGTGTGCAGCACTCGGCCGGCGGGGGCGCGACGACGCATACGTGGCAACTGAGCGCACCGAGACGCAGCTCATCGCCCTTGAGCCCGAGCAGATTGACGGTGCCGCGACGCGCTTCGGAAGCGTGTCGCGAATTTTTTTGTGCCGCTAACCTACCGAGTACTCGGTTAGTTAGGTATGGTCCCGTTACATTCCGCGAGGTGCTCGTTGCGCCTGGGGGAACGTCGTGTCACGAGAGCGCGAGGAATGTCGCCATGCCTGCTGGACGTTCTGGGCCGCGATGCGGTCCTGTCGGTCAACTGCTCGGAGTCGGGACAGGTCCGCTGGTGGGCCTGGCGGCCTGCACGTCAGGGGTCGGCCGGGCTGCCGAGACCCCCGCCGGCCGCAGCCACGGACCTCTTCTGGAGCCCGGGCACCCCCGGGTACCCCGGTGACCTGGCGCAGCACGACATCTACGATCCGGCCAAGGCCCGCAAGATGATCCAGGACGCCGGAGCCGCCGTCCCCATCACCGTGATCAGCTTGCCGAACAACACAGCCGCGGCGCAGATCGTCCGGAACAACCTCGAGGATGTGGATGTCCCCGCCTTCGCCGATCGGCAACCGCGCGCACAGCTCGGGACGGCCTTCATGTCGCTGCACGGGCTGAACGGGCTCGCGCCGACAACCCTCGTGGACACGCTCCCGACGCTGCGCGAGGGGCCGAACCCCTCCCACGTCGAGGCGCCCGAGTACGCCGAGCTGCTGTCCGAGCCTGTCGCAGGCGTACACGTCGGGCTCCTGGCCCTGGCGCCGGCTCGTTCCATCGACGACTTTCGAACTCTCAAGCAGGTGTGATGTCGAAACAACCGAACGTGCTCCTGATCGTGGCGGACCAGCACCGCCACGACTGGATCGAGGGAGCGGGCGACCTGCCGGTACGCACGCCCCACCTGCGGAGACTGGCCGAGCGCGGCATGACGTTCCGCCGTGCCGTGACTCCCGCGCCGCTGTGCGCGCCGGCGCGGGCCTGCCTGGCCACCGGTCTGGACTACGACTCCGGCCCGGTGCCGAGCAACGTCCACGACCTGCCGCCGGAGGCGCGGACCTATTTCCGGATGCTCCGGGACGAGGCCGGGTACCACGTGGCGGGCGTCGGGAAGTTCGACCTGCACAAGGCAACGTTCGACTGGAACCTCGACGGCTCGCGATGCCTGCGGGAGTGGGGTCTGGACGGCGGCATCGACAACGAGGGCAAGTTCGACTCGCTCTGGTCGGGGCGTACCGGTCCAAAAGGGCCGTACATGAACCATCTGTACGAACGCGGGATCGCGGATCTGCACCTGCGGGATTTCGAACGCAGGCGACACGAGCCCTACTTCGACGTCGAGCCCAGCCCGCTGCCGGAGGACGCCTACCTGGACAACTGGATCGCGCGCAACGCCCGCGACGTCCTGTCGAGCTGCCCCAAGGGGCAGCCCTGGCACGTGGTGGTGAACTTCGCCGGCCCGCACGATCCGATGGACGTGCCGCCAGGGCTGATCGACAGGTGGCGCGCCGTCGAGTTCCCGGTTCAGACCGGCCAGGATCCGGCCGACCCCCGCCACCAGGAGGTGCGCCGCCGCTACGCGGCCATGATCGAGAACATCGACGGCCACGTCGGCGGGCTGCTCGACCTGATCGCGGAACGGGGGGAACTGGAGAGCACGGTGGTCGTCTACACCAGCGACCATGGCGAGATGCTCGGTGACCAGGGCATCTGGGGCAAGCAGGTCGCCCTGGACCCGAGCATCCGCATCCCGATGATCATCGCCGGACCCGTCGTCAGGCACCCTGGCGTCACCAGCGACGCCCTGGTCTCGCTTGAGGACCTGGCCGCGACCTTCCTCGACATCGCGGGGCTGACACCCGCGCAGTGGATGACCGCACGGTCCCTGCTGCCCGTCGTGCGCGGGGAGAGGTCCGAGCACCGCGACCATGTCGTGTCCGGGCTCGACCGGTCCGCCCGCGAGATCGAGCTCGCCCAGCGTCACTATGGGGACAACCGGTGGGTGGCCCTGCGACGCTGGCGTGCGATCTCCACCAGGACGCACAAGCTCGTGGTGAGCGCCGACCTGCCCGCGCCGGCCCTGTTCGACCTGGAGTCCGACCCGTACGAGTCCATGGATCTGGCCGGTTCGGAACCGGCGAGGGTGCGTGAGCTGCTGGCCTGCCTTGACGATGACCTCGTGTCCGCGCTGCTCGGAACGCGGCCATGACCAGATTCCCGTTCGTCTCTCCCGGGCCGGGCGGGGCGAGTGCGACCGGTTCCGGCAAGAGGGCCGGTCACGACGACGTACGGGAGAAGAGTGATGGATGACGGGGGCTCCGCACGACACGGAGGGGCTCAGGACGGCGACGCGGCGCCGAAGATGAGACGCAGAAAGGTCGTCACGCGACCGCACGGCGATCGACGGCGCCGCGAGATCCTCGACACGGCCGTCACCTTGTTCTCCGCCAACGGCTTCAATGCCGTGAGCCTGCGGGAAGTCGCCGACAAGGCCGACATTTCCCAGGCCGGTCTGCTGCATCACTTCCCCAACAAGGCGTCGCTCCTGCTGGCCGTGCTGCAGGACCGCGAGGACAGGAACCGCGCGGACGAGCAGCGCCGGCTGGCCGGGGGAGAGGACCGGATGGAGGTCTTCCTCCGCACCCTTGAGGACAACGAGCGCAATCCCGTGCTCGTTCAGCTGTTCGCCCTCCTGTCGGCGGAGGGGCTGAGCCTTGAGCACCCGTCCCACGAATGGTGGGCCGAGCGGTACCGGACCATCGTGGACACCATGCAGGGGTGGGTCACCGAGGTGATCGACGAGCACGACCTGCCTCCGGGGCTGACCACGGAGACGGTCGTGCGATGGCTCATCGCGCTCGCCGACGGGCTGCGCATCCAATGGCTGCTGGATCCCGACGCGGTGAGCCGGGCCGAGGCGGTCCGCCAGTTCGCCGACCTGCTGCGCTCACTGACCCGTTCGAAGACCGAAACCGAAACGGAAAGGCCCGCATGCCCGCCCCCAACGTGATCGTGATCCTCGCCGACGACCTCGGCTATTCCGACATCGGCAGCTTCGGCGGGGAGATCGACACTCCGAACCTCGACCGCCTCGCCCGGAGCGGCGTCCGGATGACGTCGTTCTACGTCACGCCGCGCTGCAGCCCGTCCCGCGCCGCCCTGCTGACCGGCCGGCACCCTCACTCCGTGGGGATCGGCGTCCTGACGCGCGACAACGGGCCGGCCGGCTATCGGGGCTCCCTTGACCAAAGCGCCCCGACACTCGCGGAGAGGCTGAAAGACCTGGGCTACCGAACCGCGCTGGTCGGCAAATGGCACCTGTCGTCCGACACCACGACGCCCAACGGCACGTGGCCCACCCGCCGGGGATTCGACGAGTTCTACGGCATCCTGCCCGGGTGCAGCAGCTACTACCAGCCGCCGCTGATGTCGGGCGAATCGAGGGTGCCCGAGGCACACGCCGATCCGGACTACTACATCACCGACGACCTCAGCGAGCACGCCCGCGACTTCGTCGCCCGCGCCTCGGCCGGTGACACGCCGTTCTTCCTCTACCTGGCCTACACGGCTCCCCATTGGCCGTTGCACGCCCGCGAGCCCGACATCGCGAAATACCGCGAGCGGTACCGGGCCGGCTGGGACGTGCTCCGCGCGGAACGCTTCCGGCGCCAGGCCGCCCTCGGCGTCGCCGGCGTCACGGAACTGCCCCCGCGGGACGAGGAGGTCCCCCCGTGGGCCGACGTCGACGACCGCGACTGGGAGGTGGAGCGGATGGCCACGTACGCCGCCCAGGTCGAGGTGATGGACCGCGGCATCGGCCAGGTCCTCGACCAGCTCGAACGGTCCGGGACCCGCGAGAACACGATCGTGATGTTCCTCTCCGACAACGGCGGGTGCGCCGAGGAACTACCGCACCGTCCCGGACAGACGTCCTTCGGCGAGGAGATCTGCCCCCGGCGCACCCGGCACGGCGAACCGGTCGAGGTGGGCAACACCCCCCGGATCACTCCCGGTCCCGAGCAGGGCTACATCAGCTATGGGCGAGGCTGGGCGAACCTGTCCAACACGCCGTTCCGCCTCTACAAACGCTGGGTTCACGAGGGCGGTGTCGCCTCCCCTTTCATCGTGTCGTGGCCGAGCGCCCTGCCCGCCGATCGGGTCGAACGGCGCCCCGGTCACCTGGTCGACCTGACCTCCACCATCGTGGAGGCGGCCCACGGCCACGCGGACACGGCGGGCCACAGCCTGCTGCCCCTGTGGAGGGGCGACGGCCTTCCCGCCGCCGACGAACCCCGGACGTTGTGCTGGGAACACATCGGCAACGCCGCCGTACGACGGGGGCGTTGGAAGCTCGTGCGCGAGTGGGCCGGCCCCTGGGAGCTGTACGACATCGAGGCCGATCGCGGCGAGAGCAAGGACCTAGCCCTGCGGGAGCCGTCGCTCGTCACGGAGCTCGCGGCGGTCTGGGAACAATGGGCCAAGGGCAACGCGGTCATCCCCTGGTCAGACGTGCTGGCCGACTTCCGCCGCCGGGGCCGGCCCGAGACCGAGGCGCTGGGGTAGGCGCCGCAGCGTCCTCAGTCACCGATACGGCTTGCTCGCGTGGAGCGGCTCCCACGGTCACTGGTGTCCTTGCCGGGTGCTGGACGGAAGCCGGCCGTAGGTCTGCCTGTACAGGGCCGCGAAGCGCCCGAGATGGGTGAATCCCCATCGCAGGGCCACCTCCGTGACGGTCGTCTGGCTGCCCGTATCCGCGATACGGACGAGATCGGCGTGTGCGTGAGCCAACCGGACGGAACGGAGGTAGGCCATCGGGGTGGTCTGCAGATGTTCACGGAAGCCGAGCTGGAGGGTACGGACGCTGACTCTGGCCGCGGCGGCGATGTCGCCGATGCGGATCGGTTCGGCGGCGTGCTCTTCGCAGTAGCGGCTGGCACGCCGAAGGGCGGCAGGGGTCCAGGGGGCGGTGGACTCGCAGAGTTTGTCCGAGTAATTGTGCGGCTGGGACGCGAGCAAGGTGTGCAGCAGGAACTGCTCGAAGTGATGCTCGGCCAGTTTCGAGGCCGCGAAGGGCAGCGTACCGCCCGTCCCGATGGATGCCAGCATTCTGAGCGCGTGGCCGAGCGCGCTGGCGGCGTCCACCCCGGGTTCGAACCGCAGCCGCTCCTTGGGAGGATCGCCAAGGTAAGCCTCGAGCGCCTCCTCCATGGCCGCCAACGGGACCTGCATCATCAACACCTCGTGATCGAGGCTCCACCGCATGTCGATCTTCTGCTTGGGGCCGATGAGGGAGATCGGTGCGGTGACGTCCCGCCCGTTGAGCGTCACCCTGCCCGTTCCCTGCAACGGCATCATGATCGCGTAGAAGTCAAACGACTCCGACGTTCCGGCGCGAATCTCCGCACCGTATGTCGCGGTGTGCAGAGCGATCTTTCCCTTGTGGAGAAGCTGGTATCGAGCACCGCGCGGGTTCGGCTTGGCAATCTTGAGGTAGTAAGGCGGGAAATGCTGCACCAGCAGTTCTCGCATCTGATCGACATCTGCTGTGACAACCGGGTTTTGCGGCTTCAAGTCTTTCATGGCGCTGATTCCCTTACACATTCTGCCGACTGCCACGTCGATGAGTCAGGGGGGTCTGGGCTCGGCGATATGGTGACATGAATTCCGGCGTTCGCACATCCATCCATCCCCACGGCGGCACGGCCCGGGGCTCTTCTCTCTGCGGCGTTAGCAGATTAACGATGGATCGCGACGTTGTAAACGTAAATCCAGACGCTTTGAGGTATTTTAAAATAAATGCCTTTTTGGCTGGCTGCGGCTAAACTTGCGCAGCGGCGAGCGGCCGGCACCCGGCTACGTTTCACAGGCCGGTCCGGTTACGGCGTACGGCCAATCCGGGTGCCTGATCCGTCGTGAGATGCTGCATTCGTGACGACTCAGCCTGCCGAACCGTCCCCGCGCCGCGGTCGTGGCCGTCCCGGCTATGACCAGGCCGCGGTTCTGCGCGCCGCGGTGGAGCTGTTCAACCGCAAGGGGTACGACGCCACGAGCATGGGCGACCTGGCCAAGGAGCTGGGCCTGACCAAGCCGGCCATCTACCATCACGTCACCAGCAAGGAGCAGCTGCTCGGCCAGGCGTTGGACGACGCGCTCGACGAACTGACCGCCGTCGTGACCGAGGCCGCCCGGGAGCAGGCCGGGGCGAGCGCGTACGAACGGCTGCGCGAGGTGCTGCGCCGCAGCGTCGAGGTCCTCGTGGCGCACCAGCCCTCGGTCACGCTCCTGCTGCGGGTGCGCGGCAACAGCGAGGTCGAGCTGGCGGCGCTGGAGCGGCGCCGCTGGCTCGACGACCGCCTCGCCGCGCTCGTCACCGACGCCGTCGCCGAGGGCGCGCTCCGCGACGACGTGCCGGCGACGCTGGTCAGCCGGCTGCTGTTCGGCATGGTGAACTCGCTGGTCGAGTGGTACCGGCCCGATGGCGCCTACGATCGGGCGATGGTCGCCGACGCCATCACCGCCATCGCCTTCGACGGCCTGGCCAGGCACGAAGCCTGACCCGTCAGAAGGTCGGGCCAGGCACGAAGCCTGACCCGCCGACGACCAGGCCCGATGACGAAGCCTGACCCGTCAAAAGGTGGGGCCCGGCACCGAGCCGGAAGGTCTTACCAGGTGTAGAAGCCCTGGCCCGTCTTGCGGCCGAGGTGCCCGTCCGCGACCAGGTCGCGCAGGATCCGCGGCGGCTCGAACCGGGGCCCCAGCTCGCGCGCCAGGTGCTCGGCGATCGCCAGCCGCACGTCCAGCCCCACCACGTCGGTGGTACGCAGGGGCCCCATCGGGTGGCGGTAGCCGAGGGTCATGGCCGTGTCGATGTCGGCCGCGCTCGCGACGCCCTCCTCCAGCATCCGCATCGCCTCAAGCGCCAGGCAGACGCCCAGACGGCTGCTGGCGAACCCCGGCGAGTCCGCGACCGTGATCGGCGTCTTGCCCAGCTCGGCCGCCCACTCCCGGGCCAGCGTCACGAGCGCCGGATCGGTACGCGGCCCGGTGACGATCTCGATGAGCGCGCTCACCGGGACGGGGTTGAAGAAGTGCAGCCCGAGGAAACGCTCCGGCGCGGCCAGCCCGGCGGCCAGCGCGCCGATGGACAGGCTGCTGGTGTTCGAGGCCAGCACCGCGCCCGGCGCCGCCTTCTCGACCAGGGCGAACACCTGGGCCTTGAGCGCCGCGTCCTCCGGGACCGCCTCGATGACGAGCTCGCACGGGCGCAGCTCGCCGGGGTCCGACGTCGTGCGCAGCCGCGCGAGGGCGTCCAGGTCCGCGTGGCCCTTGGCCAGGCCGTCGCGCACCCGGGCCCTGGCCCGCTCGGCCGCCTCCGGACCGTCCTCGACGACGATCACGTGACTGCCCGAGGTCAGGAACGCCTGCGCGATCCCGGACCCCATCCGCCCGCCGCCGAAGACGCCGACCATCCGTGGCAGGCTCATGAGCGCCGCTCCAGGAATGCCGTCATGCGCATGTGCTTCTCCTCCGTCTCGAACAGGACCGCCTGAGCCACGTCGTCCACGAACGGATGCGCGCCCCGAGGGGCGTGGAAGACCGCCTTGGTCAGCCGGGTCGCCAGCGGCGCCCGCGCGGTGATCCGGTCGGCCAGCCGATGTCCGGCCGCCAGCAGCTCCTCCGGCTCCACGACCTCGTTGAGCAGCCGTACGGCGTGTGCCTCCTCGGCCGTGAGCACCCGGCCCGCGAGCAGGATCTCCTTGGCCAGCGGCTCCCCGACCAGCTCGGCCAGCCGCCAGGCCGCCCCGGCCGCCGCCAGGATGCCGAGGCCCGTCTCCGGGTTGCCGATCCGCGTGGCCGGCGTGCCGATCCGGAAGTCGCAGGCGTAGGCCAGCTCGGCCCCGCCGCCCAGGGCGTACCCGTCGAGCAGGGCCACGGTCGGCATCGGTAGCCGGTGGATCCGCTCGAAGAGCTTCGAGTTGATGCCGCGCAGCGCGTCGTACAGGTCGCGTTCGCGCAGCTGGGCGATGTCCGCCCCGGCCGCGAACGTCGTACCCTCGCCGATGAGCAGGACGACGCGAGGCTCCTCCTCGACGGCGGCGCACGCCTCATGGAGCCTGGCGACCAGCTCGCGGTCGATCGCGTTGCGCACCTCGGGGCGGTTGAGCCGCCACACCACCCGGTCCTCACCCTGCTCGACGATCAGGCTGGTCATGGGCGCTCCACCAGGAGAGCGCTGCCCTGGCCGACGCCGACGCACATGGTCGCCAGGCCGCGCCGGCCTCCGGCACGTTCGAGCGCCTTGCGGGTGGCCGGGACCGGGCCGACGCCCATGATCTCCGGTGCCACCCCGGCGTTCGCCGCCGCCACCAGCCGCGCCCGGGGCGTCAGGCCGTGCCGTTCGAGGAAGCGGTCGCTGACCACGACGACGGCCGCGGCGCCGTCGTTCAGCGAGCTGGAGTTGCCCGCGGTGACGACCCCGTCGGGGCCGTTGACCGGGCGCAGCCGCGCCAGCCGCTCCAGGCTCGTGTCCGGCCGCGGCCCCTCGTCGGTGTCGACGACGCCCGCATCCGTGGGAACCGGGACGATCTCGCCGGTGAACCGGCCCTCCTTGATCGCCGCGACCGCCCGTTCGTGGGAGCGCAGCGCGTACGCGTCCAGCTCCTCACGGGTCAGCCCCCAGCGCCGGGCGACGGTCTCGGCAGTCTGCGGCATGGAGGCGGTCGTCGCGGCGTCGAAGCGCGGGTTGGTGAACCGCCAGCCGATCGAGGTGTCGAACGACGGCCCCGGCTTCGCGAACGCCTTGGCCGGCTTCTCGGTCACCCACGGCGCCCGGGTCATCGACTCCACCCCACCCGCGACCACCACGTCGGCGTCCCCGGCGGCGATCAGGGCGCGTGCGGTAGCGACCGCGGTGAGTCCCGAGGCGCAGAGCCGGTTGACGGTGAACCCGGGCACCGAGTCGGGCAGACCTGCCAGCAGGAGGGCCATCCGGGCGACGTTCCGGTTGTCCTCGCCGGCCTGGTTGGCCGCGCCGAGCACCACCTCGTCCACGAGTTCCGGGGCGATCCCGGCGCGGGCGACGGCCTCGCCCACCACGAGGGCGGCCAGATCGTCCGGCCGTACGTGGGCGAGCGCGCCGCCGTAGCGGCCTATCGGCGTCCGCACGCCGGAGACGACGAAGGATTCGGGCATCAGCAGGCTCCTTATGCGTCGAAGTCGACGGTGACGCGCTCGCCGACCGGAAATGTCTGGCAGGTCAGGACGAACCCGGCGTCAACTTCGGCCTGTTCTAGGGCGTAGTTGCGGCGCATGTCCACCTCGCCGTCCCGTACGACAGCACGGCAGGTCCCGCAGACGCCGCCCTTGCAGGCGAACGGCAGGTCCGCGCGCGCCGCCTGGGCGCCGTCGAGCAGCGTCGCGTCGCGGGAGACCGTCGACGTCGTGCGGAGGCCGTCGAGCACGGTCGTCAGCTCGCTCGTCGCGCCGGGCGCGACCCCGTTCGCGGCCCGTCGCGGCCGCGGCGGCGGCTCGTCGACGTAGAACAGCTCGACATGTACGCGGGAGGCGGGTACGCCCAGGTCGGCGAGGACTTCACGCGCTTCCTGGATCATCGCCAGCGGCCCGCAGAGCCAGACGTGGTCGAACACCTCGACCGGCACCAGCTCGGTCAGCAGGCGGCGCAGCCGGTCGCCGTCGAGCCGCCCCGAGAACAGCTCGACGTCGCGCGGCTCGCGCGAGAGGGCGTGGACCACCTGGAGCCGGGGGCCGTACCGGTTCTTCAGGTCGCCCAGCTCCTCGGCGAACATCACGGTCCGGCTGGTCCGGTTGCCGTACAGCAGCGACACCTGGGCCTCCGGATGGGTGAGCACGGTCGAGGCGAGCGACAGCATCGGCGTGATGCCCGACCCGGCGGCGACGCACAGGTGCCGCTCGCCCGTGGCGGGGTCGGCCCGAAAGGAGCCGGTCGGCGTCTGGACCTCGATCCGCGCCCCCGGCGCGACCTCGCGTACCAGCCAGGAGGAGAACAGCCCGCCCGGGATCTCGCGGACCCCGATCCGGGGCCGCGCGCCGGCCGGCGCGCAGATCGAGTACGACCGGCGCTCCTCCCGCCCGTCCACGACGCGGCGCAGGGTCAGCGACTGCCCGGCGCGGAAGGCGTACGCCTCGCGCAGCTCGTCCGGGACGGCGAACGTGATCGCTGCGGCGTCCTCGCACAGGTGGTCCACCGCCGCCACGGTGAGCGGGTGGAAAGCGGCCATGTCAGATCTCCTTGACGTGCTCGAACGGCTCAAGGCAGCCGGTGCAGCGGTAGAGGGCCTTGCAGGCGGTCGCGCCGAACTCCGACGTCAGCCGGGTCGCCGCCGACCCGCAGCGCGGGCAGGGCGGGGCGCTCCTGGCCGGCCCGAGCGTGAGCGGGATCGGGCCGGTCCGCCGGTGGGCGGGGCCGGGGGCCGACAGTCCGGCCTCCCGCAGGGCGGCCCGGCCGCGCTCGGTGATCCAGTCGCTGGACCAGGGCGGATCCAGCACGATCCGCACCTCGACCTCGGCGAATCCGGCCTCCCGCAGCCGGTGGACGAGGTCGTCGCGCATGGTCGCCATGGCCGGACAGCCGGTGTACGTCGGGGTGATCGACACGACCACCTCCTCGCCGCCGTGGACCTCGACGCCGCGCAGCACGCCGAGGTCCGCGAGGGTGAGCATGGGCATCTCGGGGTCGCGCACCTGCGCGGCGACCTCGGCGGCCCGGTCGCGGGCGCTCACCAGCGCCCGCTCGGGTGGGCGCGGGCGACAACCTGCATCTCGGCGAGCAGCGGGCCGAAGGCGTCGGTGTGCGCGCCGTCGCGGCTCGTGCCGGTCAGCGGCGCGCGGCCGGGCCGCTCGACGCCGCTCACGGCGAAGACCTGGTCGAGGACGACGTCCACCTCGTCGCGCAGATTCACGTCGAAATCGGTGAGTTCGGCCTGGTACGGCCACAGGGCGTCCAGCGCCGCCGTCAGCCTGCGCTGCGACTCCTCGGTCCCCTGCGCCAGGGTGAGGAACCAGCGTCCCGCCCAGTCGCGGTGGTAGGTGATCTCCTTCACGCCCTTGGCCGCCACCGCCGCCAGGACCTGGTCGCGGCTCGTACGAAGCCGCTCCAGCAGCGCGAGCCGGGCCACCGAGAACAGCAGCAGCCGCACGACGACGTGCGCGAAGTCCCCGTTCTCCACCTCGGCGAGCCGTACGTTGCGGAACTCGCCGGCGTCGCGGAAGAACGCCAGCGCGTCCTCGGCGGGCACCGGCGAGCCCTCGGGAAGGGCGGGCACGACGCCGGGATCCGCGGCGGCGGCCCGCGACAGCAGCAGGCGGGCCTGCCCGAGCAGGTCGAGGGCCATGTTCGCGAGCGCGATGTCCTCTTCCAGGTCGGGCGCGCGGCTGCACCACTCGGACAGGCGCTGCGACATGATCAGCGCGTCGTCGCCGAGCATGAGGCAGTACGCGGCCAGCTCGGCGGCGTCCACGCCCGGCGGCACCGTGGTGTCGACCCCGGCCAGGGGGTCCTCGAAGCCGGTGCCGAAGGCCCACTGGGAGGAGTCGCCGGCGTATTCGTCGTTCATGATTGTCAACCGATCACATGTGCGGGACGTTGCCGGGAATGTCGTAGAAGGTCGGGTGCCGGTAGACCTTGTCGCCGCTCGGCGCGAACAGCGGGTCCTTCTCGTCCGGGCTGGAGGCCGTGATGGCGTCGGCCCGTACGACCCAGATGCTCACGCCCTCGTTGCGCCGGGTGTAGACGTCGCGAGCGTGCCGTACGGCCATCGCGTCGTCGGCGGCGTGCAGCGATCCGACGTGCACGTGGTTGAGGCCCCGCTTGCCGCGGACGAACACCTCGTACAGCGGCCACTCCCGCCGGTCGGCGCTCATCGCGTGCCCGCCCGCTCCGCGAACGCCGACGCGGCCTCGCGAACCCAGGCGCCGTCCTCGTGCGCGGCCCGGCGGTGCGCCAGGCGCTGCGCGTTGCACGGCCCGTCACCGCGGATCACGGCGGCGAGCTCCTCCCAGTCGGGCTCGCCGAAGTCGTGGTGGCCGCGCTCCTCGTTCCAGCGCAGGTCGGGGTCGGGCAGCGTCACCCCGAGCGCCTCGGCCTGCGGGACCGTCATGTCCACGAACTTCTGGCGCAGCTCGTCGTTGGAGTTGCGCTTGACGCCCCAGGCCATCGACCGCGCGCTGTTGGGGGACTCGGCGTCCGGCGGGCCGAACATCATCAGCGAGGGCCACCAGAACCGGTCCACCGACTCCTGGACCATCGCCCGCTGGTCGTCGGTGCCGCGCATCATCGTCATCAGCAGCTCGTAGCCCTGCCGCTGGTGGAACGACTCCTCCTTGCAGATGCGGATCATGGCGCGCCCGTACGGGCCGTAGGAGGTGCGGCAGAGCGGCACCTGGTTGCAGATCGCGGCGCCGTCGACCAGCCAGCCGATCGTCCCGACGTCGGCGTACGACAGCGTCGGGTAGTTGAAGATCGAGGAGTACTTCTGCCGGCCCGTGAGCAGCAGCTCGGTCAGCTCGGCGCGCGAGACGCCCAGGGTCTCGCACGCCGAGTACAGGTACAGCCCGTGCCCGGCCTCGTCCTGCACCTTGGCCAGCAGGATCGCCTTGCGGCGCAGGGACGGCGCGCGGCCGATCCACGCGCCCTCGGGCTGCATGCCGATGATCTCGGAGTGCGCGTGCTGGGCGATCTGGCGGACGAGCGTCCGGCGGTAGGCGTCCGGCATCCAGTCCCGGGGCTCGATCCGGTCGTGGCGCGCGATCGTCGCCTCGAACGCGGCCGCGAGCGCTTCCGGCTCCGCCGGTGTCGTCGTCATCGATTTCCCTCCTCGGGCGTCGAGTCGTATTTACTTATCGCTCGGTCAGTAATACCGTGACACGTGTCGGGGCTCCTGCGCAAGGGCCCGCGGAGAGGAGAGGACAGCGTGAGCGCGTTGCTGGAGAGCTACGCCGCCGGACGATGGTTCCGGGCGGCCGATGACGGGGAGCCCCTGCTCGACGCCGCCACGGGCGAGGAGGTCGCGCGGATCTCCAGCCGGGGGCTGGACGTCGCCGCGATGGTCCGCCACGCCCGCGACGCCGGCGGGCCCGCGCTGCGGTCCCTGACTTTCCACGAGCGGGCAGCCCTGCTGAAGGCGCTGGCCAAGCACCTGACCGAGCGCAAGGAGGAGCTGTACGCGCTGTCGGTGCGTACGGGCGCCACCTCGCGCGACACGATGATCGACGTGGACGGCGGCATCGGCACCCTGTTCAGCTACGCCAGCAAGGGCGTGCGCGAGCTGCCGAACGACACCGTCGTCCTGGACGGCGGCCTGGAGCGCCTGGGCAAGGGCGGCACGTTCGTCGGCCAGCACCTCTACACCTCGCGGCCGGGCGTCGCGGTGCAGATCAACGCCTTCAACTTTCCGGTCTGGGGGATGCTCGAGAAGCTGGCCCCGGCCTTCCTCGCCGGGCTGCCCTCGATCGTCAAGCCCGCGAGCCAGACCGCGTACCTGACCGAGCTGGCCGTACGGCTGATCGTCGAGTCGGGCATCCTGCCCGAGGGCACGCTCCAGCTCGTCGCGGGCGGAGCCGGCGGGCTGCTCGACGAGCTGACCGTCCAGGACTCCGTCGCCTTCACCGGCTCGGCGCACACCGCGGGCATCCTGCGCCGCCACCCGAACGTGCTGGACGGCGGCGTCCTGCTGGGCGTCGAGGCCGACTCGCTGAACTGCTCGATCCTGGGGCCGGACGTACGCCCTGAGGACCCGGAGTTCGACCTGTTCGTCAAGGGCGTCGTCACCGAGATGACGGTCAAGGCGGGACAGAAGTGCACGGCCATCCGCCGCATCCTCGTGCCCTCGCCCGTGGCCGACCAGGTCGTCGAGGCGCTGGCCGCGCGCCTGGCCAAGGTGACCGTCGGCGACCCGCGCAATCCGGACGTACGGATGGGTGCCCTGGCCAGCCTCGGTCAGCGCGACGAGGTACGCAAGGCCGTCGAGGCGCTGCGGGCCGGCTCGGAGATCGTCTTCGGTGACCCCTCCGGCGCCTCCCTGCTCGGCGGCGACCCCGAGCGCGGCGCGTTCATGACCCCGCTCCTGCTGCGCGCCCGTCCCGGCGCCACTGAGCCGCACGACGTGGAGCCGTTCGGGCCGGTCGGCACCGTGCTCGCCTACGACGGCCTGGACTCGGCGATCGCGCTCGCGGCGCGCGGCAGGGGCAGCCTCGTCGCCTCCGTCGCCACCCACGACCCCGACGTCGCGCGGACCGTCGTACTGGGGCTCGCGCCGTGGCACGGCCGGGTCCTCGTCCTGGACAGGGACGACGCCAAGGAGTCCACCGGGCACGGCTCGCCGCTGCCCGTCCTCGTCCACGGCGGCCCCGGCCGGGCCGGCGGCGGCGAGGAGCTGGGCGGCGTCCGCGGGGTCCTGCACCACATGCAGCGCACCGCCGTCCAGGCCTCCCCGGACCTGCTCACCGCGGTCACCGGGCGGTGGACGACGGGCGCCGCGCGTGCCGAGTCGGGCGTCCATCCGTTCCGCAAGTCCCTGGCGGATCTGCGGGTGGGTGACACGATCGCCTCCGCGCCGCGTACGGTCTCGCTGGCCGACATCGAGCACTTCGCCGAGTTCACGGGGGACACCTTCTACGCGCACACCGACGCCGAGGCGGCCGCGCGCAACCCGCTGTTCGGCGGCATCGTCGCCCACGGGTATCTCGTCGTGTCCCTGGCCGCCGGGCTCTTCGTGGACCCGGCGCCCGGGCCGGTCCTGGCGAACTTCGGCGTCGACTCCCTGCGCTTCCTCACTCCCGTGAAGGCGGGCGACGCGATCGACGTGACGTTGACCGTCAAGCAGATCACCCCGCGCAGCTCGGCGGATTACGGCGAGGTCCGCTGGGACGCCGTCGTCGCCAACCAGGACGGCCAGGCGGTGGCCACGTACGACGTGCTGACCCTCGTGGCCAAGACCTGGCCGCTGCCCGGACAGGAGGCCTGAGGTGGAGGGGGCGCCGATCCTGCTGGAACGTGACGGCGCGGTGGCCGTGCTGACCCTCAACCGCCCGGAGCGCCGCAACGCGCTGGACACCGGGCTGAAGACGGCGCTGCGCCGGGCGCTGGAGGAGGTCGCGGCCGACGACGCCGTCCGCACCGTGCTGCTGACCGGGGCGGGGACCGCCTTCTGCGTCGGCCAGGACCTCGCCGAGCACGCGGCGGCACTCCGCTCGGACGCCGAGCACGCCTTCGACACCGTCGAGGAGGACTACGCGCCGATCGTCCGGCTCCTGGCCACCATGGGCAAACCGGTCGTCGCCGCCGTCAACGGCACGTGCGTAGGCGCCGGTCTGGCCCTCGCGCTGGCCTGTGACCTGCGGGTGCTCGCGGAGGAGGCCGTCTTCGCCACGGCGTTCACGGCCATCGGGCTGACGTGCGACTCGGGGCTGTCCCTGACGCTCGTACGGGCGGTCGGCGAGGCCAGGGCCAAGGAGCTGGTCCTGCTCGGTGAGTCGTTCGGCGCCCGGCAGGCGGTGGAGTGGGGGATCACGGGCCGCGTGGTCCCCCGGGAGGAGGCCGGTGCGGTGGCGCGTGAGCTGGCGGCCCGGCTCGCCGCCGGGCCGACCGCCGCCTACGCCGAGTCCAAGCGGCTGATCGCCGGGGCCTGGGACCAGGATCTCGGCGCGGCGCTCACCGCCGAAGCCCGCGCCCAGGCCCGCCTGGGGCTGACCGCCGACCACGCGGGAGCGGTGGAGGCGTTCCTCGACAAACGGAAACCCACCTTCGAGGGCCGCTGACCCCGCGGGCCCTCCGCCGACGTGGGCAGGAGGCTGGGCAGGGGAGCGGGCGCGGACCTACGAGCCGATCGCTCCAGGCGCGCACGACGTCGCTGGTTCACCCACACGACACCGGCGGGGATGCGGCGGGCGGCCGCCATGTGCGCGGGGTCGGCGGTGTACACGGTGGCCGCCAGGCCGAAGCGCGACGCGCTCGCCCGCTCCAGCCCCTCCTCGAAGGAGGAGACCACGACGACCGGGGCGATCGGGCCGAAGGTCTCCTCGGTCATGACCAGCATGGACTCGTCCACGCCGGTGAGCACGGTCGCGGGGTAGAAGAAGCCCTTGCCCTCGGGCACCACCCCACCGGCCCGTACGGTCGCGCCGCGCGAGACCGCGTCGGCCACGTGCCGTACGACGATGTCGCGCTGCCGCCGGTCGACCAGCGGGCCCAGCACGGTGCCCGCGTCGTGCCCGTCGCCGAGCGTGTACGTGCCCGCGGTCTCGACCAGGGCCTCGATGAACGGCTCGGCGACGTCGCGGTGCACGTAGACGCGTTCCATGGAGGTGCAGATCTGACCCGAGTTGGCGAAGGCGCCGAACGCGACCGCGGCGGCGGTGGACACCGGGTCGACCCCCGCGTCGACCACCACGGGGTCCTTCCCGCCCAGCTCCAGGATCGAGCGGCGCAGCAGCGCCCCGGTCCGCTCGCCGACCTTGCGCCCGGACTCGACCGAGCCGGTGAAGTGCACGAGCCCGACGCGTTCGTCGGCGACCAGCGGCGCGCCCGCGCGGGAGTCGCCGAGGACCAGGTTGACCACGCCGGGCGGCAGGTCCATCAGCTCCAGCAGCCGCACCGCCGACATCGGCGAGCGCTCGGACGGCTTGAGCACGACGGTGTTCCCGGCGGCCAGCAGCGGGCCGAGCGCGCCCAGGGTCATGGGGACGGGGAAGTTCCACGGCACGATCACGGCCGTCGCGCCGAGCGGGGCGCGCACGATCGTGGTGCTGCCGCCGTCCGGCGCCGGGATGAGCTCCTCGAACGCGTACTCCAGGGCCTCGGCCGCCGCCGCCTTGAACCCCATCGCCGCGCCGCCGATGAAGGCCCGGCCGAGGGCGACGGGCTTGCCCATCTCCCGGCATTCGATCTCCGCCAGCTCGTCGGCGTGGGCGGCGATCGTGTCCGCCCATTGGGACAGGCGCTCCACCCGTTCGGCGACGGGCAGCGCGGCCCAGGCCGGCTGGGCGCGTACGGCCGCGTCCACGGCCAGGCGGACGTCCTCCGGTGAGCCGCTGGGGCAGCGGGCGACGACCTCCTCGGTCGCGGGGTTGACCACATCGTGGAAGGCGTCGCCCCGGGAGTCCTCCCAGATGCCGCCGACCAGGTTCTGCAGGGTTTTCACAGGGCTCCTTAGAGGCGGTCGGCCATGAGCTCGCCGACCATGATCGATGCGAGGTTGGTGTTGGCCCGCGGTACGGACGGGAAGATCGAGGCGTCCACCACGCGCAGCCCCTCGACCCCGAGGACGCGGCACGACGGGTCCACCACCGTGGCGGCGTCTCCGGCGGGGCCCATCCGGCAGGTGCTGGTGCCGTGCTGGGCGTCGACCGCGGTGGCGAGGATGTGCTCGTCGAGCGCGGCGTCGTCGTCCAGCACCGCGAACAGCCGCTTGTTGCCGGCCTCCACGGAGCCGGAGCCCGCGACGAACGTGGCAGCCTCGGGGCCGCGCGCCAGCTCGACCAGGGCGCGCACGCCCTCGCGCAGGCGTTGGAGGTCGCGGGAGTCCGACAGCATGCGTTCGCGCACCTCGGGCTGGGCCTGCGGGTCGGCGGAGGTCAGCGTCAGCACGCCGCGCGAGTGGTTCTGGTTGAGCCACACGCCGAAGCCGCCCGCCGGGAACCGGGTGTCGGCGGCCTCCATGGACAGCACGTTCTGGTTCAGCGAGACGAACATCATGTCGTGCGGCGGCCCCCCGGGGCCGCTGGTGTAGCGGACGCAGACGTTGGTGTGGCGGTCGTCGGCCGTCTTGATGGCGGCCTCCCGGGTCAGCGGCAGCTCGACGACGATCATCGGATGGTCCTGCATGCCGAGCCCGACCGGGAGGTCCTGCCGCACCGTGATCCCCAGGCGGCGCAGGTCGGCGGCGGGGCCGACGCCCGAGCGCATGAGGATCGCGGGGGAGTGGATCACGCCCGCGCTGAGGACGATCTCGTCCGCGTACTCGGTCACCGCCGTCCCGCCCACGACGGCCCGTACACCGACGGCGCGGTCACCGGCGAAGACGACCCGGTCGACCAGGGCCTCACCCCGGACGGTGAGGCCGGCCAGGGACCGGGCCGGTTCGAGGTAGCCGTCGTTGACGGTGACCCTGCGCCCGGCGCGCGAGTTGATCGGGTAGGGGGAGACCCCCGCGGCCCCGGGCGCGTTCACGTCCGGCGCCCAGGCGTGCCCGGCGGCCAGCGCGGCGGCGGCCAGCGCGGCGTCCGCCCCGCCCCACCGCTCGCGCGGCATCCGGAAGATCGGGGTCGGCCCGCCCCGCCCGTGGTACGGCTCGTCGCCGAACTCCTCGTCGTCCTCCAGCTTCGCGAAGTACGGCAGCACATCCCGCCACGACCAGCCGGCGCATCCCGCCGCGGCCCAGTCGTCGAAGTCCTCCATCGGCGGGCGGATCGCGATCTGCCCGTTGATCGACGAGCTGCCGCCGACGCCCCTGCCCCGCCAGTACGGAGCCGGCGCCTGCCTGTCGGTGCGGGAGGAGGTGACGCCCATCCAGACCATGCCCTCGACGGCGGTGGGGTCGAGCAGCGCGCGGACCGGGTTCGGCGAGCGCCACGCCTCGTGCATCTGCGCCGAACGGTAGTCGGGCCCGGCCTCCAGCAGCAGGACGCGCTTGCCCTGCTCGGCGGAGCGGGCGGCGAGTGCCGCGCCGGCGGAACCCGCTCCCACGACGATGATGTCCCAGCCCGTGTCTGTCACGGCGAACCTCCTGCGCTCGGCCCGGAACCGCCCGGACCACTGTTAGCCGGTAGACTGCCCTCAGCAGAAAGTTCAGTCAATAGTGAAAGTTCATTTTTTTCTGAACGGATGGTGTTCCGCGGTGTCCGTCGGTGACGTGAACCCCCTGATCGACGACTTCGGCCTGCGCATCGGCCGTGCGATGGGCTGGCCGCCGATGGCCGGGCGCGCCGCGGGGGTGCTCATGCTGAGCGAGACGCCCATGACGATGGACGAGCTGCAGGCCGCCCTGAACGCCAGCAAGGGCTCGGTCTCGGAGACGACCCGCCTGCTCGTGGTCAACGGGACCGTACGGCGGTTCAAGGAGCCCGGGTCCCGGCAGTACGTGTACGAGTGGCGCGACGACGCCTGGATCGGCTGCCTGCAGCACCAGCTGGAGCAGACGACCGAGCTGCTCGGTCTGGCCGAGAACGCCCGGGCCCGCTCGGCCGATCTCCCCGAGCGGCAGCGCGCCCGCATGTCCGAGATGCACGAGTACTACACGTTCATGGTGCGGCACCTGGAGACCCTGCTGGGCGAGTACAAGGCGTTGCGGGCACGCTGACCGCTCACTCGGCTCCGGCGCCGCGGGCCTCCTCGAACACCAGCCACGTACGGGTGGCGCGGATGCCCGGGATGTCCTGGATGAGCTCCAGCACGACGTGCCGGAGCGTCGCGTTGTCCGGGGTCCTGACCAGGGCCAGGACGTCGTAGTCGCCGCCGACCAGGGCGAAGTTCTCGACGTACGGGGTCTCCCGGAGCCGGGCCGACACCGCGCGCCAGGAGTTCTGCTCGATGGTGAGCGAGACGTACGCGCTGGTCCCCAGGCCCGCCTTGTGCGGGGCGATCCGCGCCGTGAAGCCGGTGATCACCCCGGTGTCCATCAGCCGGGTGATCCTGGCGTAGACGTTGGCCCGGGAGACGTGCACGCGCTCGGCGAGGGTGCGCATCGAGATCCGGCCGTCCCGCCGCAGCTCGGCGATGATCGCCCGGTCCACCCCATCCAGCGGCGCGGCCGAATGTCCCGCCAACCCCTCTCCGGTGCCGTCGTTGAACGACAATCGGCCCTCCTTGAGACTGGTTTAAGACCTTTTGTCGCTCATCATGCCTGATGTCTTGAACACCTGGCTCCATCCGCGGACGCTTTCCCTGTCAAACGTCCAGAGAAAGTGAGCGTCGCATGTCCGTCGACGTCCTTCTGCCCTCGCCCGTGCCGGTGCGCTTCGTCGCCGAGGACGGCACGGCCGTCCAGCCGCCCACCGGCTACCAGGTGCCGGAGGAGGAGCGGTTGCTGGAGGCCTACCGCCGGATGGTCGTGGGCCGCCGCTTCGACCGCCAGGCGACCGCGCTGACCAAGCAGGGGCGCCTGGCCGTCTACCCGTCCAGCCGCGGGCAGGAGGCCTGCCAGATCGCCGGGGTGCTCGCGCTGCGCGAGGACGATTGGCTGTTCCCGACCTACCGGGACTCGGTGGCGCTGGTCTCCCGTGGCCTCGATCCCGTCGAGGTGCTGACCCTGCTGCGGGGCGGCTGGCACTGCGGGTACGACCCCGCCGCCACCCGGGTCGCGCCCCAATGCACCCCGCTGGCCACCCAGACCATCCACGCCGTGGGCATGGCCGACGCCCTGCGCCGCAAGAAGGAGAACGGCGTCGTCATGGCCTTCATCGGCGACGGCGGCACCAGCGAGGGCGACTTCCACGAGGCGCTGAACTACGCCGCGGTCCTGCACGCGCCCGTCGTGTTCTTCGTGCAGAACAACAAGTACGCGATCTCCGTACCGCTGGCCAAGCAGAGCGCCGCGCCCGCGCTGGCGTACAAGGGCATTGGGTACGGCATCCGCTCCGAGCAGGTGGACGGCAACGACCTGGTCGCGGTGCTGGCCGTCCTGACCGCGGCAGTGGAGCACGCGCGCACGGGCGGCGGCCCCTTCCTGGTGGAGGCGCACACCTACCGCATGGACGCCCACACCAACGCCGACGACGCCACCCGCTACCGGGAGAAGCGGGAGGTCGAGCAGTGGGAGGCGGCCGACCCGCTCGCCCGCCTGGAGACCTACCTGCGCGAGCGCGGCGCGCTCGACGAGACCGCCGTCTCCTCGGCGCACGAGGCGGCCGAGGAGTTCGCCGCCCGGGTGCGTGAGCAGATGAACGCCGACCCGGAGGCGAACCCGTTCGAGCTGTTCGAGCACGTCTTCGCCGAGGCCACGCCCCAGTTGCGCGAGCAGCGGGCCCTGCTGGCGTCCGAGCTGGAGGGCTGAGATGGCCACCTTGAGCATGGCCCAGGCGCTGAACTCCGCGCTGAGGGACGCCCTGCGCGAGGACGAGCGCGTTCTCGTCTTCGGTGAGGACGTGGGCCCGCTGGGCGGCGTCTTCCGCATCACCGACGGGCTGACCAGGGAGTTCGGCGAGGAGCGGTGCTTCGACACGCCTCTGGCCGAAGCGGGGATCGTGGGACTGGCCGTGGGACTCGCCATGGGCGGCTTCCGGCCGGTGATCGAGATGCAGTTCGACGCGTTCGCCTACCCGGCCTTCGAGCAGATCGCCTCGCACGTGGCCAAGCTGCGCAACCGCACGCGCGGGCGGCTGTCGCTGCCGATGGTGATCAGGATCCCGTACGCGGGCGGCATCGGCGGCGTCGAGCACCACTGCGACTCCAGCGAGGCGTACTACGCGCACACGCCCGGCCTGAAGGTCGTGACCCCCGCGACGGTCGATGACGCGTACTGGCTGCTGCGCGATGCCATCGCCGACCCCGACCCGGTGATCTTCATGGAACCCAAGCGCCTGTACTGGTCCAAGGGCGAGACGTCTTCCGGGGACCGGCGGGCGGCGGGGTTCGGGCGGGCGGCGGTGCTGCGCGAGGGCCGCGACGCGACGCTGGTCGCCTACGGGCCGAGCGTCCCGGTGGCGCTCCAGGCCGCCGACGCCGCGGCCCAGGACGGGCTCGCCCTGGAGGTGGTGGATCTGCGGACGATCGTCCCGTTCGACGATGCGACCGTCGTGTCCTCCGTACGCAAGACCGGGCGCTGCGTGGTGATCCAGGAGGCCCAGGGGTTCGCCGGGGTGGGCGCGGAGATCGCGGCCCGCGTGCAGGAACGGTGCTTCCACTCGCTGGCGGCGCCGGTGCTGCGCGTCACGGGGTTCGACATCCCGTACCCGCCTCCGATACTCGAACACTCGCACCTGCCGGACGCCGATCGGGTGCTGGACGCGGTGGACCGGCTGCAGTTCGGTGACGAGCCCGATCTCGCGCACCTGGCGGGGGAGGTGTCATGACGCGGCAGGTGTTCCGCCTGCCCGATCTGGGCGAGGGGCTGACGGAGGCCGAGATCGTCGACTGGAAGGTCGCGGTCGGGGACACCGTCGAGATCGACCAGATCGTGGTGGAGGTCGAGACCGCCAAGGCGGCGGTGGAGGTGCCTGTTCCGTACGCGGGGACGGTGCTGAGCCTGCACGCTTCGGCCGGGACCGTCCTGTCGGTGGGCGAGCCGCTCATCGAAGTCGGCCCGGCGGACGGCGCGGGCGATTCGGCGGCCGCGGCCCGCTACCGCGAGGAGGAACGCGCCGGATCCGGAAATGTCCTCATCGGTTACGGCACCGGCCACGCTCCGACCACCCGCCGGCGCCGCCACGGCAGCTCCCGGAAGGCCGCCGATCGGACACCCGCGGCGCCCGTCTCCCCGGCCGCGGTCGATGAGGGGCAGGCGCCTCGGGTGATCTCCCCGCTCGTGCGCAGGATCGCCCAGGAGCACGGGCTGGATCTCGCCGCCGTCAGCCCGACCGGACCCCGCGGCGTGATTCTCCGCCGCGACGTCGAACGCGCGATCGCGTCCTCGGCGTCCTCCGCGTCCTCCGCCGCCGTCCACCCGGCGGCGTCGGTCGCGCCCGAGACCGCGTCGCGAGGGGCCGAGACCGCTTCGGACACCACCGCAACCCCACTGCGGACCGAGCGCATCCCCTTGCGCGGACTGCGGCGGGCGGCGGCCGACAAGCTGAGCCGCAGCCGCACCGAGATCCCCGACGCCACCACCTGGGTGGACGTCGACGCCACCGGCCTGCTCGAGGTCAAGGACGCGCTCCGGCGGGACCGCCCGGACCTCGGCATCGGGCTGCTCGCGCTCCTGGCCCGCAGCTGCGTGGCCGCCCTGGGCCGTTTCCCCGAGCTGAACTCCTCGGTCGACACCGCCCGCGCCGAGATCGTCCGGCACGGTCATGTCAACCTCGGCTTCGCCGCCCAGACCGATCGCGGCCTGGTCGTGCCGGTGGTTCGCGACGCGCACCTGATGACCACCGCGCAGCTCGCCGCCGAACTGACCAGACTCACCGCCCTCGCCCGCGAGGGCACGCTGCCTCCCGCGGCGCTGACCGGGGGCACGTTCACGCTCAACAACTACGGCGTCTTCGGCGTGGACGGATCCACGCCGATCATCAACCACCCCGAGGCGGCACTCCTCGGCGTCGGCCGCATCATCGACCGCCCCTGGGTGAGGGACGGCGCGGTCGTGCCCCGCAAGGTCGCCCAGCTGTCGTTCACGTTCGACCACCGCGTGTGCGACGGCGGCGCGGCCGGCGGCTTCCTGCGCTTCGTGGCCGACTGCGTGGAGAACCCCGCCATCCTGCTCGCCCACGTCTGACGCAAGGAAGTGACATCAGGTGGTCAACGTACGGACATGGGGGCCGCCCGCCTGCTCGAAGCGCTGGCCGCCCGCCACGAGGTGACCCCCGACCGCATCGCCGTGGGCGCGGGCTCGTCCGAGGTCTGCGGGCAGGTCCTGCACACGGTGTGCGAGCCGGGCGGCGAGGTGGTCTTCGGGTGGCGCTCGTTCGAGGCGTACCCGATCCTGACCACGGTGGCGGGCGGAGTCCCCGTACGGGTCCCGCTGCGCGAGCACGTCCAGGACCTCCAGGCCATGGCGGCGGCCATCACCCCGCGGACCCAGACTGGTGTTCGTCTGCAACCCGAACAACCCGACCTCCACACCCGTCGGCGAGGCCGCCCTGCGCGCCTTCGTGGACCAGGTGCCCGAGCACGTGCTGATCGCCGTCGACGAGGCCTATCACGAGTACGCCGATCCGTCCGTCGTGCCGGACGCGCTCGCGCTCCTCGGCGACCGGCCGAACGTCGTCGTGCTCAGGACCTTCTCCAAGGCGTACGCGCTGGCCGGGCTGCGTGTCGGCTACTGCGTCGGGCCGCCGGAGATCATCGCCCAGGTACGCAAGACGCAGACGCCCTTCAGCGTCAGCGCCCTCGCCCAGGAGGCGGCCATCGCGGCGCTCCGGGAGCACGAGGAGGTGGACAGGAGAGTCGCCCTCACCGTCAAAGAACGCGACCGCGTCACCGCTGAGCTCCAGGCCCTCGACTACGACCTGCCGCCATCCCAGGCGAACTTCCTGTGGCTCCCGCTCGGGCAGGACAGCGCCCCCTTCGCCGGCCACTGCCACGGCAACGGGGTCATCGTGCGGGCGTTCCCGGGGGAGGGCGTGCGCGTCACGGTGGGGCTGCCGGAGGAGAACTCAGCCTTTCTCGCGCTGGCAGCGACCTGGCGAAGGAGAAGCTGTTCCCTGGGTTGACAACGGCGCTCGCATCCAACACCCTTTCACTACTCAAATAGTGAAAGGGTGTTTTGGTTGATCGAATTCAACCTGGACCGCGGCTCGGGGGTTTCGACGTACCTGCAGCTCGTCCACCAGGTCAAACAGGCGCTCCGGCTCGGTACACTGCGGCCCGGTGACCAGTTGCCGACCGCCCGTGAGGTGGTCGAGAGCCTGGCCATCAACCCCAACACCGTGCTCAAGGCGTACCGGGAGCTGGAGCGCGAAGGGCTGGTCGAGGGGCGGCCGGGGATGGGGACGTTCGTCCGGCAGGGGATCGCGGGCGCGACGCTCGCCGAGCACACGCGGCTGCGGCGCGGTCTGGAGGCGTGGGTGCGCGAGGCCCGCGCGGCCGGGCTCGATCAGGAGGACCTGCGGGCGCTGTTCACCGTGGTCGTGGCCGACACCGCGAAGGAGGGCGTGGCATGAGTCCCGCGCTGGAGGCGACCGGGCTGGGGGTCCGCTATCGCCGTACGTGGGCGTTGCGCGACTGCTCGCTGTCCGTGCCCGCGGGACGCGTGGCGGCGCTCGTCGGGCCCAACGGCGCGGGCAAGACCACGCTCATGCACGCGGCCGTCGGCCTGCTGCGGCCCGCGCTGGGAAGCGTCCGCGTGGCCGGCGGGGCGGCGTTCGTGGCCCAGGACAAGCCGCTGTACGAGAGCTTCACCGTCGCCGAGATGCTCACCTTCGGCCGCCGCATGAACACCCGCTGGGACGACGCCGCCGCTGCCGACCGGCTCGCCGGGCTGGGCATCCCGCTGGAACGGAAGGTGAGCGGACTGTCGGGCGGGCAGCAGGCGCAGGTGGCGGTCACGCTGGCGCTGGCCTGCCGGCCCGACCTGCTCGTACTGGACGAACCGCTGGCCAATCTCGATCCCCTCGCCCGCCACGACGTGATGCGCTCGATCATGGCGGAGGTCGCCGGGCGGGAGCTGACCGTGCTGCTGTCCTCGCACGTCGTCTCGGACCTGGAGGAGACATGCGACTGGCTGGTCGTGCTGAACAGGGGGCGGCTGCAGGTCAGCGGTGACATTGAGCAGTTGCTCGACCGGCATCTCGTCCTCACCGGGCCGGACGGGGCATCGGCGGCGGGGATGCACGTGGTGGCCGCGAGCCGTACCGGCAGGCAGGTCAGCATGCTGGTCAGAGGCGGGCCCCCGCTCGATCCGCGCTGGCAGGCACGACGGCCCGGGCTGGAGGAGCTCGTCATGGGCTACCTGCGCAGCCCCGAGTCGGCGGCACTGCCGGAGCTGACCGGGGTGAGCGCGTGATCTGGCTGACGTGGCGCCAGCACCGGGCGCAGATCCTCGTGACGGCGGGCTTCCTGGCGCTGCTGGGGGTGCTGCTGCTGGGTTCGGCGGTGGAGGCGGGTCGGTACGTGGCCGAGCACGCCCCGCCCGGCTGTCCGGGGCCCGCTGTGGCGTGCGGAGACCTGGCGGTGGCGCTCGGGCAGCGCTACGACGCGGTCTACTCGGTGTTCGGCTGGATGCCGCTGGTGGCGCCGGCGTTGATCGGGGCGTTCTGGGGCGCGCCGCTGCTCGGCCGCGAGTACGAGCGCGGCACCCACCGCCTGGCCTGGACGCAGTCCGTGCCCGTGTGGCGGTGGCTGGCGGTCAAGCTGTCGGTTTTGGGCGCGGCGGTCGTGGCGGGCGGGCTGCTGCTGTCGCTCATGGTGAGCCTGTGGCGGCCGGTGTTCAGGGAGGGGATCGACTCCACGTTCGGCAATATCGGGGTGTTCAACATGGTCGGCGTGGAGCCGGCGGCGTGGTGGCTGTACGCGTTCGCGCTGGGCACGCTGGCCGGCACCCTGTTCCGGCGTACGCTGCCCGCGATGGCGCTGGTCGTGGCCGGGGTGGCGGTGACGATGTTCACCCTGTTCCAGCTGAGCGACCACTACGCCGAGCCGGCGCGTACCGAGCTGTCAGGCGCCGTGCTCATGGACGATCCCGACGCCCGGCTGGTGAGCGCCACCTGGGTGGATCCGTCCGGGAGGGAGGTCGCCGAGCCGTCGGGGAGCGGCTGCCCGCGCCGGGTGGACGTGGGGCAGAGCAGCAAGAACGCCGAGGCGTGGCAGGCGTGCCTGTTCGGCAAGGGGTATCGGTACGCGGTGTACTACCATCCGCCGTCTCGATTCTGGCGCTTCCAGTGGACCGAGGCGGGGATCCTGGTGCTCGCGTCGGCGGCCCTCGGCGGCCTGGCCGTACGCCGCACCCTCCGCCGCCCCGGCTGACAGACCGGTTCTGCTTCGCGCCTCGGCCGTAGCTGATGATGTCCGTTCCCCAGATCGACAGCACCTGCCTGCCGTACGTGCCGCGCCCGCCGGGCAGGAAGCGGTGTGCGTAGAGCGGGATCAGCTTCGGCGCCCTTGCCAGCTCGTGCCCCGCGATCCGGAGCGCCTCCGCCCTGTCCTCGGGCCGGGCTCCCCATGACCTCAGCCAAGCGCCGTGCTCCACGTCGCGCAGAACCTCGCGTACGGGCCACTCCACCTGGCGGCGGAGCTCCTCCTCCTCGCCGTCGCGCCAGTCCGGCCAGGGGCGTTCCCAGGTGGCTCCTACCTCTGGCCGGGCGGAGTTGATCGGGAGTCCGGCGGCAAGGAAGGCGCGATGATCATCGGCGAACTCGATGCCGTACTCCGCCTCGATCCAGGTGAACTCCTTGTCGGTCAGCCCTGGCCCGATCTCACACGCCCCGGACAACGCCAGGCGCCGAGCGGCTTCCCGCCCGAGCCGGACCGCATTTGCATGCAACACGCCATCCATTTTGGCCTGCGGCGCCGTGGCTCTGTTCCGGCGTGTGCCAGCTGATGTCACCGATGGCAAGCGCCCGAGAGCGACCTCGCCGCCCGCGATGCTAGGGTCCGGCCATGAATCACGAGCGATCAACGGGGCCGACCGGCTTCACGTAGTCCGCCAGGAGATACCTGGCGGTGCTACCAAGGGAGTCTCGTGTCCCGCACCGCCCATCACATCAACCGCCCGGTTCTCGACCGAGATGGCCCGTGGCGATCGGTGACGATAGTCGATGTCCGTTACAGCGCCGCATGCCTGCGTGAGGCACAACGAGCCGGGCATCGAGCACGTCCGGCCTTCGTCCGCCGCAGGATCGACGTCTACTCCTGGGCCAGGGCCGATCCTCGGGACCGGTCGGTGGCGCAATGGGCCAAGATCGAGGAGCGTCGGGCGCGCCAGCGCCTGCGTCTCCAGCTCGAAGCGATCCGCCAGTACGCCAACGCCACCGAGGCTGTCGACGATCTCGAGGTCCACCCTGCCCGACACCGTCGCAACGCCATCTGGCAGTACTGATCGGGGGACAGCGCCCCCGGCGAGCCGGTACGAACTGCCGCGTACGGTACCGGCGGCACTTGGAGCGTCTTGGCTGAGCCGGCCTGGCCTTCTTTCTGGAGCCGGCTCAGCTCAGAGCCTGGAAGCTGTCGCCGAACCCCTGATGGCAGACCACAGGCTCTGGGTCGACGACCGTCAGCACCTGGCCGGCACGCGAGTACAGGCGCACGAACCCCGGCGCGGCGCAGGTGAGCGTGAGCGCGCCGGCGGCGGACCGCTGTGGCGGCTGCGACATGGGCTGTTCGAGGGTGTGGGTTCGACCGTGACGTGTTCCGGGATCCCGCTGCCGGGCCCGAGACGGTCCTGGTCAGTCGTGCCAGCCGCTGGCGTCGAGGAAGTCTTGCCAGGTGATGTAGGGGGCTTCGGGGTGCCGCTGGTGCAGGATCTCGCCCGGCAGGGTCATGGGTGGTGCCTTGCGCGGATCGGTGAGGCACTGCGCGATCATGGCGTCGGTCAGGGCTCGGGCGCCGCCGTGGCGGGGGTAGGCGGCGTGTACGCGGTCGGCGTATCCGGCGGGCAGGTCGTCGGGGCCGCCGGTCAGGTCGATGCCGATGCCGGTCTGCGCGATCGTGATCTCCGGCGGGCGGCGGCGGGCGAACACCGGCGAGTTGTGGAGACCGTAGGAGGTGTGCAGGGCGATGCCGTCCCAGACGGTGTCGACGCGGGCGTCGGTGATGCCGTGCTGTTCCAGGAACTGGGCGGCGAAGTCGGCGCCGTCGACCTCGAAGCGCTGGCCGGTGTCGGCGCGGGTGGTCAGGCCCGTGTCGTGCAGGACGCAGATGAGGAACATGGTCTCGGCGTCGTAGTCGCGGCCCGGGAGGCGTCCGGCCTGGGCGGCGGCGGCCCGGCCGAACAGGAAGCCGCGCAGGCTGTGGTTGCGCAGATAGGGCTGCTGGGTGTCCGTCACCAGTTGCCGGGCCGCCTTGGCGATGCGGGTGGCGGGGAAGGACAGGTCGGCGTGTCGGCTCTCGGCGGCGGCGGGTGTGCCGGTTGCCAAGGCGGCCGCGCCGGCCAGTCCGGCTCCCAGGACCGTGCGGCGGTTGGGGGATGAGCTCATGTGGTCTCCTTCGGGGTCGTCGGGGAATGGGAGGTGCGAAAGCGCTGCCGGTAGGCGGTGGGTGTGATGTGCAGGATCTTCAGGAAGGTTCTGCGCATCGTTTCGTCGGATCCGAGGCCGCATCTGCGGGCGATCGAGGCCACGCCGTCGGCTGTGGTCTCCAGGAGGGTCTGCGCGGCCTCCACCCGGATACGTTCGACGTACTGACCGGGGGTGAGTCCTATCTCGCGGCGGAACAGCCGGGTCAGATGGCGCTCGCTGACCGTGACCTGGGCCGCCATGGCGGCCAGGGTGTGCTCGGCCGCCGGTTCGGCGGCGATCGCGTCCAGGAGGTGGCGCAGTGCCGGGTGCCGCGTCGTGGGGACGGCGCCGCGCACGCTGAACTGCGACTGGCCGCCGGGCCGCTGCAGGAACACGACCATGTACTTGGCGACCGCACGGGCGAGGTCCGGTCCGTGGTCCTCTTCGACGAGGGCCAGCGCCAGGTCGATGCCGGCGGTGACGCCCGCCGAGGTCACGATCGGTCCGTCACGGACGAAGATGGCGTCGGGTTCCAGGGTGACCTGCGGGAACCGGGATGCCAGTTCGGCGCAGGCGGCCCAGTGCGTGGTGGCGCGCCGTCCGTCGAGCAGGCCGGCCTCTGCCAGGAGGAGCGCGCCCGTGCACACCGACGCCACCCGGCGCGCGCGGCCGCCGATGTCACGCAGCAGGTTCAGGTACGCCTCGTCGGGGCGGTCGCCGTCCGGTGGCGTGTACCCCGGCACCAGCAGCGTGTCGATCGGCCCTTCGAGCTCGTCCAGGGCCAGGTCGGTCCCCAAAGGTACGCCGACATCCGTGCGGACCGGTTGCCCGTCGACGGACGCGTGCCGGATGCGGTACCCGCCGGAGCCGTGCAGGATCTGCACCGGTCCCGCCACGTCCAGCAGGACCACGCCGTCATAGAGCGCCACCACCAGATCTTTCACGGTGCCTAGCCTGGCGGCCTCGGCGAGAGGTCCACAAGGACCGCTGTCCCACAGATCCGGACATGGGTGCCCTCGGTTCCGCCCCCAGGTGGGTCGTCGGGCGCCGCGTGTATTCTGGCTGGTTAGGGGGATGTTCGGTCCGGCGCCCGCAGTCTGACGGGGATCTTGTAGCCGGTGGGAAGCAGCCCGGGCGCACGCCGACCAAGGGCTCGATCATGGAACTTCAGAACCAGACGGCGCTGGTGACCGGCGGTGGTTCGGGCATCGGGCGGGCGACCGCGCTGGCGCTCGCCCGCGAGGGAGCCTTCGTCATCGTCGCCGGTCGCAATGCCGACCACCTCACCGAGACGGTCGCGGAAATCGAAGCCGCAGGTGGCAGGGCCCGTGCCGTTCCCACAGACCTCAACGACCTGGACGCGCTCCAGCGGCTCGCCGACGAGGCCGGTGACGTCGACATCCTGGTCAACAACGCGGGCGTCTACCCCTTCGTGCCGACCCCGAAGCAGGATCTGGAGTCGTTCATGCAGGTGTTCGACACCAACGTACGGGGGCCGTTCTTCCTGACCGCCGCCCTCGCGCCGCGGATGGGGGCCAAGGGGGCCGGCAGCATCGTCAATGTCAGCTCGATCGCCGCTCTTCAGGGCATCCCGGACGCCGCCGCCTACGGGGCGACGAAGGCCGCTCTTGACGCCCTCACTCGCTCCTGGGCCGCCGAGTTCGGCGATCGCGGGGTCCGGGTCAACTCTGTCGCCCCTGGCAACACCAGGACCGACAACGTGGTGAAGGCTCTCGGTGAAAAGATGTTCGAGGAGTGGGGGCGGACGGGCAACCCGCTCGGCCGCCTCGGCCGCCCGGAGGAGGTCGCCGAAGCGATCCTCTTCCTCGCCTCTCCGCGGTCGAGCTACATCACCGGGGTCACTCTGCCCGTCGACGGTGGCTATGTTGCGCGCGGCTGAGCCGGCTTCGGCGGCGCTGGTGCGTCGTGACCCTCCCACGGCAGGCGCCTGAGCGCGGCGTGCGGTCGGGGGATGCCGCGACAGGGCGGCCTGTCGTCGGGGGCTCTACTTCCGGCGCGCTTCGAGCGCATCCAGGATCAGGTCCAGGCCGTAGCCGAACTCGCTCGTGTGGTCGTAGCCAGGCCGCAGGGCGTGGTCGACGATCATCTCCGTGAGGTACGGCAACTCGTCCGCCGGCAGGTGCTCGAGGATGCCGCCGGCCACTTCCTCGACATCGTCCGGCGTCTTCACCGGCAGGTTAGTCTCCTGCAGGACGAACCCGCCGATGTAGCTGTCGATGAGCGAAACGGCGTGCGCGGCCATCGGCAGCGTGAACCCCGCCCTCCGGAGGACACCGAGGACGGCGTCGTGGTGGCGCAGCGTCGCCGGCCCCGGGTCGCGACGCGAGTCCATGAGGCCGAGGGCCCATCTGTGCTGCGACAGGACCGTACGTGCAGAGGAGGCGCGCACACGGATCGCCTCGCGCCAGTCGTCGCACCCGGCACCGGGAAGCTTGATCGCCGCGAACACCATGTCGACCACGCCGTCGAGGATCGCGTCCTTGTTCGGTACGTGGTGGTAGAGCGACATCGCCTCCACGCCCAGTTCCTGCGCCACCCGTCGCATCGTGATCGCCTCCGCGCCGCCGCGATCAGCGACCCGGATGGCGGCTTCCAGCACGAGAGCTCTGCTGAGCGGCTGTGGCGGTGGTGACACGACGGCTCCAGGGTGTGCGGCGGGTTGACAGCCTTACAAGCGTAAGCCAACCTTACAAGCGTAAGCAGCCTTACTGGTGTAAGTCCTCCCGGGTGGTGGTGCGCCCAGCCGGGGCGAGAGAAGGAGATCACGATGCCGATGCCGAGGTGGTGGGGGCATGTGAACAAGAGGATGTTCAACCCTCGCGCGATCGCGGGCGGGAAGTGGCCGGTGCTGGTTCACGTCGGTCGCGTTTCCGGCGCGACGTACCGCACCCCGCTCGACGCGCATCCCGTGGACGGCGGCTACCTGTTCGTCCTGGTGTACGGATCGCGCTCGGACTGGGTGCAGAACGTCCTGGCAGCAGACGGTGCGCGGCTCCGGGTCGACGGGAAGGAGGTGGAGCTCGCCGCCCCACGCCTCGTCGGGGAGGACGAGGCGTTCCAGGCCCTCCCCGACGAGGTGGCACGCCCGCCGAGGCTGCTACGCATCACCGAGTTTCTTCGTATGGATCTGGTCGCACGCTGACGATCGGGTTCCAGGCGCCCGCGGCGGCGGCCGTCTTGACGTAGTCGGCGAAGGGCCGTGGGTCGCGTCCGAGCGCACGCCGTACGCCATCGCCGACCCGCTCGCCGGCGCCGTCGCGGATCCGGCCCAGAAGCTCGGCCACCAGGTCGGCCGCCTCCGGGGGCACTCCCTGAGCCGTCAGCGCGGCGGTGAACCGGGAGGTCTCCAGCGCCGTGTAGCGGATGCGCCGCCCGGAGGCCTCGGAGATCATCTCGAGCGCGGTGCGGAACGACACCGGTTCGGGGCCGGACAGCTCGTAGATCTCGCCCGCGTGGCCGTCCTGGACGAGCGCGGCGGTCGCGACGTCGGCGATGTCCTCGACGTCGACGAACGCCTCCCGGCCCTCCCCGGCCGGCAGTGCCAGTTCCCCGGACAGGATGGGCTCCAGGAACAGGTCTTCGCTGAAGTTCTGCGCGAACCAGGCCGGGCGCAGGATCGTCCACTCCAGGCCCGTCGCGCGCAGGGCCAGCTCGACCGGCTCCTGGTACGGGTCCGCCGCACCGCCTGCGCCGCGTGCCGACAGCAGCACCACCCGGCGGACACCGGCCCGCGCCACGGCGGCGAGGAACTCTTCCACGGTGGCGGCCGGCACGGCTTCGCTCATCGGGACAAGGTAGACCGCCCCCACGCCGTCCAGGGCCGGCCCCCAGGTGCCACGGTCGGCGAAGTCGAACCTGGTGCCGCCGGAGCGGGAGGCCGCGCGGACGGGACGGCCGAGCCGGTCGAGCCGGGCGACGACGCGGCGACCGGTCTTGCCCCGGGCGCCGAGTACGAGAACAGGTGAATCGGACATGAAGCCAGTACATCGGGTGCCGTGCGAGACACTCCATGGTCATCCATCTCGTACGCATGTGAGATCGTCTCATTATGGATCTCCTGGAGGACTATCTCGCGGGCGTGCGAGCGCAGGGCGCGATCTTCTGCCAGTCGGTCGCCGAGCCGCCGTGGGCGGTGCGGTTCAACGATCCGGCCCCGCTGGCGCTGGGCGCGATGCTGCGCGGCGAGTCCTGGATCGTCCGCGACGGCGCTGCTCCCGTCCGGGTCCGGGAGCGCGGCGTCGTCCTGGTCCGCGGCCTTCGGCCGTTCACCGTGGCCGACCAGCCGGGCACCGAGCCCCAGGTCGTGGTGGACGACGCGGAGACATGCCGGCTGACGGCCGACGGCCCGGCGACGGCGGGGCTCAACCTCGTGCTGGGACCGCGCACGTACGGGTTCAGCGCCGACGGCTCCGACCTGTTCGTCACCGCCGAGTACCCGCTGCGCGGCGACGTGTCCGAGCGCCTGCTCAAAGCCCTGCCCGAAGTGGCCGTCATCCCGCCGGAGCCCGAGTTCACGCCGCTGCTGGACCTACTGGCGGTCGAGATCGGCCGCGAGGAGCCGGGCCAGCAGGTCGTGCTGGACCGGCTCCTGGACCTGCTGCTGGTACGGGCCCTGCGATCGTGGTTCGCGCGGCCCGACGTCGAGGCCCCACCCGGCTACCGGGCGCTGGCCGACCCGCGGATCGGGCGGGCGCTGCGCCTGATGCACGAACGCCCGGCCCACCCGTGGACGGTCGCGGCCCTGGGGGCGGAGGTGGGGATGTCGCGGGCGGTGTTCGCCCGGCGCTTCGCCGAGCTGGTCGGACAGCCGCCCCTGCTCTACCTCACAGAGTGGCGGATGACCATCGCCGCCGACCTCCTGCGCACGCCCGGCGCCACCGTCGCCGCCGTGGCCAGGAGAGTCGGGTACGCCGACGGCTTCGCCTTCAGCAACGCCTTCAAACGAGTCCGCGGCATGCCGCCCAGCGACCTGGCCCGTTCCCCGAGGTAAGGATCAGCAGCTCGGTCCGCATCCCCGCGCCGCGGGACGGCATGCTGCTGGCGGAGGCGGCTGCGGGCCGGCGACCGGTGAGGCGCCTCAGCCGTCACCGACCCGCACGCGGTGGCTGTCGGCGTCGGAGTCGTCGGAGTCGTCGGACAGGAACGCCGCCAGCTCTCGCCCCTGCTCGGCGACGGCGTCGCGGTCGGCTCCGGACAGGTGGCCCAGCGGCGTGACGACCACCGTGCCGGCCTCGACGGTCCAGGTCGCGGCCACCCGGCCGTCGACCAGGACCACGCGGGCGCCGGCGACCGACAGGCCGCGGTGGGCGTCGTCGATGATCCGGCCGCGGTCGTGGTAGCCGAGGATGGCGTTGTCGAAGGCGGGCAGGAAGCGCACCGGGGCGGGCGTGTCGGGATCGGGGCGCGGCGCGTCGGGCAGGTCCAGCAGTTCCCGGCCCCGCTCGTCGCGGAAGGAGACGAGCTCGTCGCGTACCGCGGCCACCGCGGCCGGCAGCCCGGCCAGGCCGCACCAGGCGCGCAGGTCGGCCGAGGCCGCCGGGCCGTAGGCGGCCAGGTAGCGCCGCACCAGCGCCTCGCCGACCGGGTCCGAGCCGTTCGCGGCGGGTGGGTCGATCTCGCGTCCCAGCCAGGAGGACAGCAGCGCGTTGCGTACGCCCGCCTTCGCCCGCCACAACCCGCGCGGCGGCAGCTGCACCATCGGGATGAGGGCGGCGACCAGCATCTCGCCCAGCACGCGCGGCCCCGGCGCCGGCCAGCGGTCGGCGACCGCCCGCCCGATCTCGCCCATCGTGCGGGGCTCCCCGTCGGCCATCACCGCCCGGCCCGCCGCCAGGAGTTCGTCGAGGTCCACCCCGTCGAGCTCGCGGCGGTAGGTCCCGAGCATCCGCTGGCGCAGCATGGCGTCGTGGCGGGCCCGCCAGGCCAGGGCGTCTTCCGCGGTGAGGAGGTGGACGGTGCGGCGCATGAGAATGGTCCGCACCAGGCGCCGCCCGGTCAGCAGGTCCGAGAGCACCGCCGGGTCGAACGTGCGCAGCCGCGACCAGAGCCCCACGAACGGCTCCTGCGGTTCCTGCGCCTGCAGGCCGCACAGGTGCGCGACGGCGTCTGGCACCGGTAAGTCGGCGCGGTCGAGCAGCAGCTGCCGCGCCAGCGTCGCGCGGTTGAGTGTCCGGGTGTCGAGCACGGTCATGCGATCATCCTGCCGCAGCGCGTTCGACGGCTGACCGCCGGCGGGGTGGGGGACACGTCGCGCAGGCCCCGGAGGGCCTTGCCCACACGCATGCTCACCGTTGCGTCCTTGCCTTTCCGTCTGTGGTGATCAGGACGCGCCGTACGGGCTGACGACGTCGATGACCCAGGTGACGCCGAACCGGTCCGTCAGCATCCCGTACAGCGGGGCCCACTGCGCGGGCTCCAGGGGCTGCAGGACGCTCGCCCCGTCGCGGAGCTTCTCCCAGTACGCGGTGATCTCCTCGGCCGTCTCGCCGCGCACCGAGACGAAGAACGCGTTCTCTCCCTTGCTGTACGGCAGGCTCGAGGGCACGTCGTAGGCCATGACCCGGAATCCGCCGGCGGCGCTCACCTGGCCCCACATCACCTGGTCGGCCTCGGACGGCTCCTGGACGTTGCCTGCGTCCTTGTAGGTGACCACGGCCAGGTCCCCGCCGAACACGGACTGGTAGAACGTGAGCGCCGCGTGGGCGTCTCCGCGGAAGTTCAGGTGGGTCACGGTGTTCACGGACATGGTGTGCTCCTTTTGTCGGTCGTCATCCCGGTTGCCGACCACACTCCCAGGGGTAGCGGTCAGGTTCTGGCCTCTTCTACGGGCGATACTGGGTCGGTGCAGAAAACCTCGTCCCGGCTGCTGTCATTGCTCTCGCTGCTCCAGGCGCGCCGGGACTGGCCGGGAGCGCTGCTGGCCGAACGCCTCGGCATCAGCCCGCGCACCGTGCGCCGCGACGTCGACCGGCTGCGCGAGCTCGGCTATCCGATCGTGGCCACCAAAGGCCCCGACGGCGGCTATCGGCTCGACGCCGGTACGCGGCTGCCGCCGCTGCTGTTCGACGACGAGCAGGCCGTCGCCCTGGCGATCGCGCTCCAGGCCGCCACCACGACCGGCGCCGGCATCGAGGAGGCCGCGGCGCGTGCGCTGACCACCGTCCGGCAGGTCATGCCCGCACGGCTGCGCCACCGCATCGACGCCCTCCAGATCACCGCTGTCGAGCGGTACGCGCCGGATCCCCAGGTCGACAGCGGGGTGCTGGTGTCCGTCGGCGCCGCCGTACGTGCGCGGGAGGTGCTGCGTTTCGACTACGCCTCGCCTGGGGGCGACGGCGGTGCGCTGAGCCCGCCGCGCCGGGTGGAGCCCCACCACCTCGTCACCTGGGGCGGGCGCTGGTATCTCGTGGCCTGGGATCTCGACCGGGCGGACTGGCGTACCTTCCGGGCCGACCGGATCACGCCGCGCGCCCCCACAGGGCCCCGCTTCACGCCGCGTGAGCTGCCCGGGGGAGGGGTGGCCGCGTTCGTGGCCGACCGGTTCCGGGGCTCCGGCGGCTCCGGCGACTGGCCCTGCCGCGGCGAGGTCATCCTCGGCCTGCCGGCCGCCGCCGTGTCCCCGTACGTCCACGACGGGGTCGTCGAGGAGCTCGGCCCGGAGCGGTGCAGGCTCGTCGTGGGTTCCTGGTCATGGATCGGGCTGGCCGCGAGCGTCGGCAGGTTCGACGCCGACATCGAGGTCGTCGGCCCCGCCGCGCTCAAGGACGCCTTCGCGCACCTGGCCCGCCGCTACGCCGGGGCGAGCGCGGCGCCAGGTGACAATATTCGCCATCCGGATGCGTGATCGGGCCATGGCCGGGACCGGGCCGCGATGGTGATGATGGGGCGATGACGAACCCTGCCCTGAAGACCCCGTACGAACGCGACGGCTACCTCGTCCTCGACCGCGCCCTCGGCCCCGGCGAGGTGGGCGAGCTGCTCGAAGAGACCGTCCGCATCTGCCGGGGCGAGCTCGGCGGCATCCGCGGCGCGCTCCCCGCCGGGGACGCCGACACCGACGACGACGTGCTGCGCAGGTTCCTGTGCGTCCACTACCCGCACAAGCTCTCCGGCCTGATGCTCGCCACGATGCGCCATCCGGCGATCGGTTCGGCGCTCACCTCACTGATCGGCCCGAACGTCAAGGCGATGCAGTCGATGTTGTTCATCAAGTCCGAGGGCGAGCCAGGGCAGGCCTGGCACCAGGACGAGCTGTTCATCCCGACCCGCGACCGCTCGCTCACGGCGGCCTGGATCGCGCTGGACGACGCCACCGTGGAGAACGGGTGCCTGTGGGTGCTGCCGGGATCGCACCGGCGCGGCGTGCTCTACCCCAACCGCGAGCACGACGACCCCCGCTACGACTGCACGGTGGAGTCCTACGACTTCCCGTTCGACGACTCCGACGCGGTGCCCGTCGAGGTCGCGGCGGGCACCGTGGTGGTGTTCAACGGCTACCTGTTGCACAAGTCGCTGCCCAACACCGGACGGCGCGGCTACCGGCGGGCGCTGGTCAATCACTACATGAGCGCCGAATCCCTGCTGCCCTGGGCCGTCCCGGCGGAGGGTACGGGCATGGCGCAGGCGGACTTCCGGGACGTCGTCCTCGTCGCCGGCACCGACCCGTACGCCTACAAAGGGCTTCAGGACGTGCGCCGGCCGCGGATCCGGCCCAACCGCGACGGCGGCTGTGACAGATGACGATCTGCGTCGATCTGGTGCCCCGGCTCGAGCCGAGCGTCGCGGACTATCCGCCCGGCTCGGCCTTCGGCCCGCGGGAGGCCAGGTCATACCAGTTCGTCTGGCTCCTCCGCGGCAGCGCCACCTGGCTCTGGGACGACGTCGCGCTGTCGCTGACTCCGGGGAAACTGCTGCTCATCCGGCCGGGCATGCGGGACGCGTTCCGCTGGGATCCGCGCACCCCGACCCGGCACGCGTACGTGCATTTCACACTCACAGGTGAGGTGCCGGCCGGCTGGCCGCTGGTGCGGGACCTGACCGGACGGCACGACCCGATGGGCGCTCTGTGCCGGTATCTGCTCTGGCTGGGCGCCGAGTGCCCGCCGCAGTGGCGGGTCCAGGCCTGCGAGACGCTGCGCCTGCTGGTGCTGACGTTCCTGGCCGGTCCGGCGCCGGCGCAGCGCACGCCGGCAGTCCTGCCGTCACCGGTGATCGCGGTGCTGGGCGCGGTGCGCGAGCGCTGGTCCGACGGGGTGGCCAGGCCGGTGCCGATGCGCGAGCTCGCCTCGGCCGCCCGGGTCTCGCCGAGCACGCTGTGCCGTACGTTCCGCCGCACGTTCGGGGTCGGCCCGGTCGCCGCCCTCGAACTGCTCCGCCTGACCAGGGCCGAACCGCTGCTGTGGCAGAGCAACCTGTCCATGCGGGAGATCGCCGTGCAGTGCGGCTTCACGGATGCCTACCACTTCTCCCGCCGGTTCCGCGCGATCTACGGGATGGCGCCGACCACGTTCCGCCACACCGCACCGGAGGCCGCACCGCCGTCACCGGCCGACTCCTACGGCCTCACAGTGCTGCAACCGCTCGTCCAAGCCCTCTGACCCTACGACTCAGGACCGGGCGCGCCACCGCTACTCGACGACGCGCAGGTACACCGGAATAGCCGAACGCCAGGTTCGCTCCGGCGCCCGTACGCCCGCAACAACGTCAGCAGGACGGCGAGGCCCGCGCCCATGGCGACACCGTGCTCGACCACGGCCACCCCGCGAAGTTCGACCGGCTGGTACATCCCGGCCACCAGCCACACCAGCCTCCACGCTCCCCACGAGAACAACGACCCGGAGGCGACGAACCCCACGGCCATGGCCGGCCACACCCGCGTCCGCCCGCTGCCCCACGGGCTGAGCGCCCACAGGCTCCAACCGGCGCCCGCCGCGCACAGCGCGCTGTCGGCCATGAGGAGCCGGCCTTGGATGTCCCACCCGGTCAGCAGCCCGTAGGAGCCGCCCGCGGCCCAGCAGGCCCACGTCGCGGCGAGCACCCCGAGCGGCGGCAACGCCCACAGGAAGCGGCCGTCCACTCGTTGCCGGCCCACCCGCCCCACGAAGGCGCGGGGCCATCGTTCACGCAGGAAGAGCGGCAGGCCCACGACCAGCGCCACCGCCATGCCGGCGAACCCCACGCCGATCAGCACGCCCTCCCAGGCCGGCGTGGTGGCCGCCGGCTCGGGCGCGCTCGGAGCGACCAGACCCGCGGCGATCATGTACGGGATCATGGACACCAGCAAGCCACCGCAGACCCACACGATCGGCAGCACCAGCCAGTCCGGCAGGCGCGTCCCCCACGACTGGGCCAGCGCCAGGCCCAGCGCGACGCCGGCCAGCGCCATCACCACCGTGATCGCGTTGAGCAGCACCCAGCGGGCCGTGCCCTGCCACACCTCGGCGGCGATCCAGACCAGCTTGACCAGCAGGTAGAGCGACATCGCCGCCGCCGCGGCAAACCCGGCGGCGCGGCGCAGCAGCGTTCGAACCTCGATGTGTACACGCATGGTTGGGAGCCTCGCGTCCGGTGCCACTGCCCTGCCACCCCCGCAAGAGGCAGGCGCCTCCCCGGCAAGGGGGAGGCCGGCCGGTCGGCTACGCTGCCCCTGAACGGTTACGAACTCTACGGAAGGGGACGAACAGGGTGCATGGGACTGTCACCGCCGTCAGCAGCAACGGCGAGCATTCCTTCAGCAAGCCGAACCGAGACAGCATCACCCTGCTGGCCGGACTCGGGGTGGAGGGCGACGCGCACGCGGGAGTGACGGTCAAGCACCGCTCCCGGGTCGCCCAGGACCCCACCCAGCCGAACCTGCGCCAGGTACACCTCATCCACCAGGAACTCTTCGCCGAGGTGGGCCAGGCGGGCTTCACGGTCAACCCCGGCGAACTCGGCGAGAACATCACCACCGAAGGGCTCGACCTGCTCGCACTGCCGGTCGGCACGCTCCTGCGCATCGGCGAGGAAGCGGTCGTGGAGCTCACCGGACTGCGCAACCCGTGCCTCCAGATCGACGGCTTCCAGAACGGCCTGCTCAAGCAGGTCGTCGGCCGCGACGAGGCCGGGAACCTGGCGCGCCGGGCCGGTGTCATGAGCGTCGTGACGACGGGTGGCGTCGTACGCCCCGGCGACGCGATCAGCGTGGAGCTCCCCGCCGAGCCGCACCGCCCCCTCGACCGGGTCTGACCCGGTCGACCGCCCGCCCCGGCTAGGGTGGTCGTCATGATCGACTCGAACCCGGCCTTGCGGGCATTGCTGTCTGACGGCCGCGACGCGGGCGGATGGACCCCCGTCACCGGCGGCGAGTCCGGGGCCGGTGTCTTCCGTTCCGATGACGGCGCCCGATACGCCAAGTGCGTCCCCGCCGGTTCCGTGTCCTCGCTGGAGGAGGAGCGGGACCGCGTCGAGTGGCTGGGCACGCAGGGTGTCCCGGGGCCGCGCGTCCTCGACTGGCACGTCACCGCCGACGGCGCCCGCCTGGTGACCAGCGCCGTCGCGGGCGTCCCCGCCGATCGCGTCCCGGCCGCGGAGCTGCGGGCGGCGTGGGAGAAGATCGCGGAGGCCGTACGCCGCTTGCACGACCTGCCCGCTCACCGGTGCCCGTTCGCGCGGGATCTCACATGGATGTTCGCCATGGCCCGCGACGTCGTCGCGCGGGGCGCGGTCAACCCCGCGTTCCTCCCGGAAGAACAGCAGCACACGCCCGCCGGCGAACTGCTCGCCCGCCTCGAGCCCCAGCTGGAGCACCGCCTCGCGCAGGAGGCCGCAGGGACGGTCGTCTGCCACGGCGACCTGTGCCTGCCCAACATCATCCTCGACCCGGAGACCCTGGACGTGGCGGGCTTCATCGACCTCGGCCGCCTCGGCCGGGCCGACCCGTACGCCGACATCGCGCTCCTGCTCGCCAACGCGCGGGAGACGTGGCCCGACGAGCGGCAGGCGAACTGGGCGGACGAGAGGTTCGCCGAGCGGTACGGCATCGTCCTCGACCGTGACCGCGAGCGGTTCTACCTCCACCTCGACCCGCTCACCTGGGGTTAGCGCCGCCGGAAGAGCACCGCGCACTGCTGCCGGGCAGCAAAGCCGCGGGCCTGCCTACTTCATCACGGACCCGGCGGGGGGCACCGAATGGAAGCCGTCGATGGCGAACGTGTCGAGGATGCGCATGCCGTCATCCGCTCTGCGCCACCGGTAAATGATGTCCCCGCTCGGCGTTTTGCCGACCACGGTGAGCAGGTCGAGGTGCCCGGCCCGGTCCCATGTCAGCGCATTGTCGAATTCGCCGCTCGGGACTTTGACGGCGGCTCCGGCCGATGCGCCGGTGGCGACGTCCCGGAGCCGGATGTACGGCGTCCCGCCATACTGGTCGACGTACGCGACCGTGGTGCCGCCCATGCTCAGCGCGCCGGGCTGCGTGCCGCGACGTACCTCGGTCCAGGTCTTGGTCGAATAGACCACGACCGAACCGTTCGGGTCGTCCGCGCGGTAGGCGAGGACGTAGGAGTTGTCCGGGCTGAAGGAAATGTGCAGCGGCGTGAACGGGAACGTGTGCGCCTGTCCGCTGACGGTGTCCACCACCCGGGACCGCTCGGTGTAGGTGCCGCTGTAGTAGAAGACGGCGAAGCGGCCGCCGGGCGGCCTGCCCGGGAAAGAGAGCCTTCAACCCGGCGGCCGCCTGAGCATGGCGAACGTGGTCCGTTCGCGACGTCGCGCCGGCCACCGGCACCAGCGCTGTGACCAGTAACGGCAGGGCGGCTACAAGCACCGCCCATCGTCGAACCAGCATGATCGTGGCCTCTTTGGAAATCTACAATGTAAAGAGCGCTGGATGGAGTACTTGCCATTCTCGTCACTTCGTCGACCAGTCCGCGAGTTCAGCGAGCAAAAACGCTTCGGCGAGGCAGGCGCGTTCGAAGTCGGCCAGGTGCAGGTTCTCGTCGGTGCTGTGGGCGCGGCTGGCTGGATCGCCTCCCGGGCTGGTGATGAGGACGGCGGCCTTCGGGTAGGCGTTGGCGAATTCCGCGACGAAGGGGATGGCGCCGCCGCCTCCGAGGTCGACCACGTCGGCGCCGTAGGCCCGCTTGTAGGCGCGGCGTGCCGCGTCGAAGGCCGGGCCTCGGGCGTCGACCGTGTACGGCTGTGCGATCTCCGCCTCGGTGACCTGCACGTGTGCGCCCCAGGGTGTGTGGTCGCGGAGGTGCCTGGCCAGGGCCGCGCGGGCCTGTATGGCGTTGTCGCCCGGTGCGAGGCGCAGGCTCACTTTGGCTCGGGCGGTCGCGGTGAGGGCGTTGGCGGCTTCGGGTACGGAGGGTGCGTCGATGGCGAGGACGGTTGCGGCGGGTCCGGTCCAGATCCGTTCGGCGATGGTGCCGGAGCCGAGGAGCCTGACGCCGTCGAGTACGCCTGCCTCGGCTCGGAACCGTTCTGCGGGGTAGTCCGTCCGGGATGGGTGGCCGGTGGTGAGGCCGTTCACTGTCACGTGGCCTTCGTCGTCGTGCAGGGTGGCGAGCAGGCGGCACAGCGTGGTGAGCGCGTCGGGAGCGGCGCCGCCGTACGTGCCGGAATGCACGCTCTCCGCCAGCGTGCGCACTTCGACGACGCAGTTGGCCAGGCCGCGCAACGTGGTGGTGAACGAGGGAACACCGACTTCGATGTTCTCCGAGTCGGCGAGCACGATCACGTCAGCGGCGAGTCTGTCACGGTGGCGGTCGAGGAAGGCGCCGAGCGTCGGGGAGCCGATCTCCTCTTCTCCCTCGATGAGGACGACGACTCCGACCGGCGGGCGCCCGCCGTGCGCACGTAACGCGGCCAGGTGGGTGGCGATTCCCGCCTTGTCGTCGGCGGATCCGCGGCCGTACAGCCTTCCGCCGCTTTCGCGCGGTTCGAACGGTCGGCTCGACCATATGGCCGGGTCGCCGGCGGGTTGCACGTCGTAGTGGGCATACAGCAGCACGGTGGGGCGGCCGGATGGCGCGGGGCAACTGGCCAGGATCACTGGCCGGGCGCCGGGGACGTCGTCCAGGATCTCCACTTCCTGCGCGGCACCGGCGCGGAAGAGCTGTGCCGTCAGCTGCGCGCAGCGGCTCACGTCCTCGGTCGCGCCCGGGTCGGCGCTCACCGAGGGGACGCGGATGAGGGCCTCGAGGTCGGCTCTCACGCCTGGCAGCACCTTCTGTACGGCGCGCCTCAGGTCATCGCTCATTGATGGTCTTCCTTTCCGATCGTGACGATCGTGTGTCGAGCCAGGAGGGGAAAAGGGCGAGAGCCAGCACCGCGACGATCAACGCGAACCCCGCCGGATATCCCGCGGGCCCGGCCACGAGCCCGAAAGCGACGGCGCCGATCCCCATCCCGCCGTCGTAGGCGAGGTTCCACAGCGCGCTCACCCGGCCGAACGCGGAGGAGGAGGATCGCGCGAGCATCAGCACCAGGGTCACGTTCTGGGCGGCGCCGAAGCCGGCGCCGAAGAGTGCCGCCCCCACGATCACCGCGTAGGGGTTGTCGAGCCAGACGATCCCGGCCATCCCGATGATCGCGGTGATGACTGCCGGCAGCAGCAGGGCGGATTGGCCGTGGCGGTCGCCGTATCGGCCGGCCGCCCACCGTGCGAGTGGCATCGCGCAGGAGTGTGCGAGCAGCGCCGTCGCGGCCGTCCCTTGCGAGCCGACGGGTACTGCCAGCGGCAGGAACGTCATCAGCACACCGGCTGCCAGCGTGATCGTCGCGAAGACGATGACGGGCCGGGCGAGACCGGCGTGGCGTAGAGCGCGAAGGACGCCCCAGTGCTGCTCGACCGGCGCCGCTCGCGCGGGCAGCCAGGTGATCCCGATGAGCGCGAGCAGCGCCAGCCCCGTGCCTGCGAGGAAGACGGGGCCGTGGCCGATGAGCGGGACCAGCCAGAGGCCGATCGGGAGCCCGAGGATGGCGGGGATCCCGACGGCCACGCCGTACATGCCCAGTGCCTCGCCCCGGCGCTGGGCCGGGGCCAGTTCGGCCACCATGGCGGGGCCTATGACGACCACGATGGCGAGGCCGGCTCCGCGTGCCAGGCTCGTGGCCAGCACCATCGGCAGCGCAGGGGACAGGGCCAGCAGGGCCGAGGGGACGCCGAGGAGGAGGACGCCCAGTGCCATGCTGGCGCGGTAGCCGTATCGTGCCAGCAGTCTGGGCATGACGAGTTCCATGAGTACTGTCGCCAGCATGGTGACGCCGGTGGACAGCCCGGCGCCCATGTTCCCCGAGCCGCCTGATGCCGCGTACAGCGGAACGATCGGGACGAGCAGGTAGAAGCTTGTCATCGAGGCGAGTGAGGTCACTCCCAGGAAGGCCATCGGGCGGCTGAGCAGCGGTTGCGTGCCGGTTCGGATCACTGGGTCAGCTTCGCTGGAATGGCGGCCGGGTGGATCGGGCGGATGCCCTATCCGGCATCCCTAGTTTTCTTCCGGATCTGAGAGCCTGTGTCGCATGGTGTTCGTAGGCAGGGACGCGGAGCTGGCCGCTCTGGGTGAGGCCTACGCGCATGCCCGAGGGGGCTCTGCTTCCACCGTGCTGCTTGGCGGCGAGGCTGGGGTGGGCAAGACCCGGCTGGTCGCCGAGTTCGCGGCGTCGATGGCGGGGGAGGCGTGGTTGCTTTCGGGTGACTGCCCTCAGGTGGGGGAGAACGGGCTGGCGTTCGCGCCGTTCACCGCGATGCTGCGTCACCTGCTGCGCAGGATCGGCGCGGAGGGTTTCCTCCGGCTTCTGCCGCGTGGTGAGCCCGGTGAGCTGGGCAGGTTGCTTCCGCTGCTGGGGCGGCCTGCCGGGGATGGGGATCCCGCTCTGACGCAGGCGCGGCTTTTCGAAGAGATTCTTACCCTCTTCGAGAACCTGGCCGAGGACCGGCCTTTGGTGATCGTCGCTGAGGATGTGCATTGGAGCGATCGGTCCAGTCGGGAGTTGCTCGACTTCCTCATCAGGAACCAGCAGGCGGCGGCGGCTTTCCTCCTGGTCGTGACCTACCGGAGTGATCACCTGCATCGGACGCATCCGTTGCGGCCGGTGCTGGCCGAATGGGATCGCAGGTCGTGGACGACCCGGATGGAGTTGGGGCGGCTCGGCAGGGGTGAGGTGGTGCGGCAGCTTCGTGGTCTGCTCGGTGGCGAGCCGGCTCCTGCGGTCATCGAGGACGTTTTCCGGCGCAGTGAGGGCAATCCGCTGTTCGTGGAGGCGTTGTCAGCCCGGGTGGGCGCGCCGGTGCCCGTGTCCATCCGCGACCTGCTGGTCACGCCGCTGGACGGGTTGCCGCTGGAGACGCGGCGGGTGGTCCAGGCTGCGGCGGTGGGCGGTGCTCGGGTCGGGCATGCGTTGCTGCGCGTCGTCACGGGGCTGGAGGATGCCTGCCTTGCCGACGCGCTGCGTCCGGCGGTGAGCGGGAATCTGCTCCTGATCGAGGAGGAGGTGTACGCGTTCCGTCATGCGCTGGTCCAGGAGGTGCTCTATGACGACGTGCTTCCCGGGGAACGCGGGCACCTTCACGTACGGTATGCCGAAGCCCTGGAGGGGGACCCGGAGCTCGCTCCGCTGGGACGGGCGGCGTACGAGTCGGCCCTGCATTGGCATGCCGCCAAGCGCCGGCCGGCCAAGACGCTGGCGGCCGCTCGCCGCGCCGCCGCCGAGGCCGCGGCGTCTCTGGCGTACGCGGAACAGCTGCACATGCTGCTTCGCGTGCTGGAGCTGTGGGATCAGGTGCCCGATCCGGCCGCGTCCAAGGCTGAGGTGCTCGACGAAGCGGTACGCGCCGCCATCGCCGCTGGTGAGAACGCGATCGCGGTGCAGCTGGTCGAGACGGCGCTTTCGGCCGAGGTCGATCCTGCGCGTGCCGGTTGGCTGATCGCCCATCGGGGCGAGCTGCGCCACCTCCTGGGTATGCCGGGCGATCTGGACGATTTGTGCGAAGCCGCTCGTCTGATGCCGTGCGGACATCCGGCGCGTGCGACCGTACTGAACCTGCTGGCCAATCGCCTTCTCACCGTTCCGCTGGAAGCCGAGGGCCGGGTGGCCGCCGGTGAGGCGCTGGAGGCGGCGCGGGCGGCGGGTGATGCCAAGGCTGAGGTCATCGCGACCGTCAATCTGACGTACGCGCGGGCACGGGCCGGTGACCTCGACGCGCAGTTGCCTCACCTGGTCGAGGCTCAGGCGACGGCGCGCCGGATCGGTGATCAGGGGGCGCTTCTGCATGCCTGTCGGTGTGAGGCGGACGTTCTGCAGGGCGCCGGCAGGTACGCGCAGGCGGCCGAGGCGGCTCGCCAGGGGCTTGCCGCGGCCACGCGGTCGGGTCTGGCCCGGACCGCGGGTCCGGTCCATGCGGGCAACCTGGCGGAGGCGCTGATCGCGCTGGGTCGGTGGGAGGAGGCCGGCGAGATCGTCGAGTACACTCTGCGGGTCACGCCGACCCCCAGCCTTCGCGCGTACCTGATGGTGCTGGCGGGTACGATCGCGCTGGCCAGAGGTGATCTCGCAGGCGCCGAGAGCGCGGCGGTTCACGCTCGCGAGGTCTTCGGCGGAGGCACGTCCTATGCTCAGGACCACCTTTTGCTGGTGCGCATGGAGGTGGATCTCCGCAGGGCGCAGGGGCGTACGGCCGAGGCCGCGCGGCTCGTGGAGGAGGCGCTGGGCAGCGGGAGAACGAGCCCGCGCTACCTGTGGCCCGTGATCGAAGCGGGCGCGTCCCTGCCCGTGCCCGGCCTGGCCGAGATCGCGGCCGCGTTGCCGGTGATCGGGCCCGTCCAGGAGGCTCACCGCCTGGCGTTCACCGCTGAGACCGGGCGGCCGGAGCTCTGGCCTTGTGTCGCGGCCGCGTGGGCGGATCTTCGCCAGCCGTACCCTCAGGCTGTGGCTCTGCTGCGGGCCGCGGAACACGCCGCGGAAGCGGGAGACCGCTCCGCGGCTTCCTCCCATCTGACCGGTGCCGCCCGGGAGGCGGACCGTCTGGGAGCGGAGCCGTTGCGTGCTCGGATCGAGCGGCTGGCGCGCCTGGCTCGGATCTCCCTCGTCGTGGGGGGCGAGGCCGACCCGGCCGGGGAGCGCGTCTTCGGCCTTACGCCGCGTGAGCGGGACGTGCTGCGGCTGCTCGCCGACGGCCGCACCAATCGGCAGATCGCCGAGGAGCTGTTCATCTCGGTCAAGACGGCGGGTGCGCATGTGAGCAACATCCTGGCCAAGCTCGGCGTACGCAGCCGCGTCCAGGCCGCCACGGCTGCCCACCGGCACGAGTTGATCTAGGCGTCAGGATTGGCCGCAGGTCGCGGGGCAGAACTTGGCCTCGGGGTAGCGCGATGACGGCTTGTCCAGGAGGGGCTGTGGCTGCGACTTCAGGTGCTGGTCGAGGAATGCCGCCACGTAGGTGCGGGTGAGCTCGGCGGCGCGTGCCGCGGGCAGGAGGCCGTAGGCGGGTTTGATGCCGAGGGCGCCTGCCAGGAGGGGGACGTCGGTGAAGGACTGGTGGTCCGCGCCCGACAGCACGATCCAGCGCTTCCATCCGGTGAGCAGCTTCCAGTCGCGGTCCCACGAGTTGTCGCTGCCGCCGGGGACGTGCGGTGGCGAGCCGATGAACATGAACGGCCGCGAGAATCCGCTCTTGGGGATCCGGGCGTAGGCGGTGCCGTCCATGTCGATCCCGGCCCGCACCCGGGGGTCCTTGAGCATGGTCGCCATGGCGCTGGCTCCGCCGATGGACTGCCCGACCATGGCAATGCGGGAGCGGTCGATCCGGTCGGCGCCGTCCCACTTCGAGGGCAGCTGGTCGAGCACGAAGGAGACGTCGGCGGCCCGGCCCGCGACCAGGCCCGTGCCGAAGCCGGGGTCGGCGTCGCTGTCGCAGGCGAGGCATTCGGCCACGCGCCCGTCGGGGAAGGTCGTGGCGTAGCTTTCGTAGGTGTGGTCGATGCCCGCCACGACGTATCCCCGGCTGGCCAGGTCTTCGGCGAGAGAGGTGAGGGTGCTCATCGGTTTGGTGAAGCCGGGGGAGAGCACCACGAGCGGAAGTTTGCGGCCCGTGGGTTCGGCGTCCTTGATGGCGTTCGTCCGGGTTTTGCTCAGCGTGTCGTCCGGTACGCCCCCGATCCTGCCTCCCTTGAGGGTGAGCTCGGATTCCTTCGGCGTCATGTACGGCGCCCGCTGCCCGTCGCGCTGCTTGGTCGGGTACCACAGCGTGACCTTGAGCTCTCTGGCGTCGGCGTCGAGGTTCCAGGGGTCGGGGCGGGAGGTGTCCTTGAGGTAGAGGGCGGTGGTGCCGACCGGGTGGGCGCCGGTGGGGGCGGGCAGGGTGGCGGGGCCGGTCGGGGTGGCCGACGGGGCGGCGGAGCGGGGCGGTGCGGGTGCGGAGCAGGCGGACGCGGTGAGGACGGCCAGTCCCGCGGCGACTGCCAGGAGGTGTCTCATCGGGAGGTCCATTCACTTGCGCAGCAGGGTCAGGGCCTTGGCCAGGGCGGGGTCGCGCCCGGCGGCCGCGTCCTTCGGGGTCAGGGGCACGTGGTGGTCCGGGGGCACGCCGATCCGGTCGATCACCTCGCGATCGGGCCCCAGGTGATGCCTGACGGGGAAGCTCAGAGTGGTGTTGTTGCGCAGCAGGTACGGCTGCGCCGGGCCGGAGATGACCCCGGCGGTCCTGGTGCCGACCAGCCGGCCGAGGCGCAGGTCCTTGACCGCGGAGCTGAAGTGCTCGCACGCCGAGGCGCAACTGCGGTCGGTGAGCACCATCAGCGGCAGGTTGAGCAGCTCAACGGTGTCGTCGGTCCGGGAAGTCTCGCACGTGCCGTCCACGGTGCACTGGTAGGCGGTGGCCTTGCCGTGGACGAACGCGCTCACCAGCCGGGTCGCCTCCAGGGGGCTGCCGCCGCCGTTGCCGCGCAGGTCCAGGATGACGCCGGTGAGGGTACGGCCGGTGCGCAGCCTGGAGATCGCCTTGAAAACCCTGTCCGCGGAGTCGGGAGCGAACCCGCGCATCCGTACATAGGCGACGTCGTCCAGCAGCTTCGACTGCACCACCTGCAGGGCGGCCAGGTCCCGCTGGTAGAGACCGGGTTCGAGCGTCACGCTCCAGCGGCGGCCGGTGGCCTGGCGCAGGAGCCGCAGCCGGACCGGGCGCGCCTCCGGGTATCGCGGGTAGAGGGCGGCGATCGCGGGAGTGGCCTTCCCGTCGATGAAGGGCGCCGATCCGTTGATCGATTCGATGATGTCGCCGGGGCGCAGTCCGGCCTTCTGCGCCGCGCCGCCCTGCACGGTGGTGATGAACAGCGGGGCGAGGGCGGCGCCGGGGTTGGTGTCCACCTGCGGGCCGTTGGCGTTCGCCTCGAGGCCCAGGCCGTAGCCGTCGCCGTCGTAGTAGTCGGGCGGCCTTTTGACGTCGTGCGCCCAGCGGGCGTGGTTGTCGCCGAGGGCGGCCACGATCGCCTCGAGAGTGACGACGGCCAGGCTCTCCCGCAGGTCGGGGACCTGATCGGTGGTCTTCCTGTAGGCGGTCTCGAAGGCGGTCCAGTCGGCTTTGCGGTCGCCGGTCAGCGCGGGCATGGTGGCCTCGGGCAGGTCGTGGCCGTTGCGGTTGAGCTCCTGCGTCAGGGCGGCGAATCCGGCGGTCAGCAGCGGGCGGGTGTCCAGCGTGGCGCCGCTGTAGTAGGTGCCGAGGATGCAGAAGTACGCCTGCTCGATGACGTCGATCGTGGTGGCCGTCTCCGCCCCGGCAGGTCCCTGGGGCCGCGCGCAGGCCGTACCGGCTGCCGTGTTCGCCTCGCTGCGCGGCGGCGTCGGCGCCGTGCAGGCCGCCGCCAGGAGGAGGGCGAGCCCGGCGGCCGCGGTTCTGATCAAGGTCATGACAGGCGCCTCCGGATCCACCAGAAGGACAACCACGTCAGGCCGAGGGTGAGCAGGGCGTAGATCCCGGTCTCGATCCACTGGAAGGGCCAGAAGCGCTCAAGGGGCTGGTAGGTCGCCTTCTGCCGGTAGCCGAGCCGGTTGATCTCCGTCGGGCACGCGCCCATCCCTGCCGACGACGCCGGTGCGCAGGGCCCCGACGTCGTCGAGACCTGGACGATCCCGATTCCGGGCTCGGGGCCGGCGATCGGACGTCCGGACGGATCGACGAGGTCGCTGGACAGGAGCCAGGCGCCCGCGTGGCCGGGAACAGCCGAACTCAGGCGAATCTCCACCTGTCCGCCTTTGTCCCGGTTTATGCCGATGCCGTCCACGTTCGTCTCGCTGAGCTCGAAGGTCGCGGTGACCGGGGGCATCAGGTGGGGCCGGACCAGCAGCGGCATGGCCAGCTGGATCGCGGCGAAGACGGCCAGGGTGAGGGCCATGGCGGGCAGGGTGCGGCGCACCAGCATGCCCACGGTCACGCCCAGGACGAAGGCGAACGCCGCATACCCCATCGGGGCGATGCCGCGCGCGCCGAACACCAGGGGAGCCATCAAGGCCAAGTCGCCCGGGGCCGACTTGTCCAGGGGATCGGACCACCAGGTCACAGCGAGGCCGCACAGGCAGGCGGCGGCGATGGCGACGAGGCCGGTGAGCCCGAGCTTGACCGCCAGCCAGCGGCCGCGGGTGATGCTCTGGTTCCACACCAGCAGGTGCGTGCCCGCCTCCAGCTCGCGGGTGATCAGCGGGGCTCCCCAGAAGAGCCCGACGACAGCGGGCAGGAGCAGCACGATGAGGCTGACGGCCATGAAGGGCATGTCGTACCCGTCGAAGAACCGGTCGTAGAAGCGGCCGCAGGTGTCGTCCTGAGTGCAGGCGGCGATACCGGTGGAGTAGTCGGAGGCCAGGTCCGGGCCGGTCAGGGCCAGGGCGGTGGCGAGGATGACGAGCAGGGCGGCCATCATCGCGGCCGAGCCGCGCAGCTGGCGCCAGGTCAGCCAGATCATCGCTGCACCTCCAGGGCGACGCGCCGGTTCTCGGCGGTGCGCTTGTCCATGTAGGCCAGGACGAGGTCCTCCAGGCTGAGCCGGCTGACCGTCCAGGCGGGGTCGAGGATCGGGCCGTCGGTGCGGACCACGAACGTGCTCTGCCGCTCAGTGTGGCGCGCGGAGATCACCTGCTGATCGGAGGGCAGCCGTTCGGGATCGCGGCGCGGGCCGGTGAGCCGGTGATGGGTGGCCAGCAGCTCCTCCACCTCCCCGGCCACCTGGACGCGGGAGTCGACGAGCACGATCAGGTAGTCGCAGACGCGTTCCAGGTCGGAGACCAGGTGGGAGGAGAGCACGACGCTGAACTCGTGCTCCACGGTGGCCTCCATCAGCGCCTGCAGGAACTCCCGGCGGGCCAGCGGGTCGAGCGAGGCGACCGGCTCGTCCAGGATCAGCAGTTCGGGCCGCTTGGCCAGGCCCAGGGTGAGGGCGAGCTGGGCGCGCTGGCCGCCGGACAGCTTGCCGGCCCGGTGGGCGGGGGCGAGGCCGAGCTGCGCGATGCGTTCCCGCGCCATGCTGTCGTCCCAGCGGGGGTTGAGCCGGGCTCCCAGCCGCAGGTGTTCGGCGACGGTCAGGCTCGCGTAGACGGGGGTGTCCTGGGCGACGAACCCGACCCTGGCCAGCTGCGCGGGAGTGGCCGCGGGCCGCCCGCCGAGCACGGTGATGCCGCCGGCCGTCGGTTCGAGCTGGCCGCTGGCCAGCTTCAGCAGCGTGGTCTTGCCGGCTCCGTTGGGGCCCACCAGCCCGACGACGTGGCCCGCCGGGATGTCGATGGTGCACTCGCGCAGTGCCCAGCGCCTGCCGTACTTCTTGCCCAGTCCCTGGGCCTGCAGGACAGCGTTCACGCTATGTCCTCCTGAGCTGTGGTGCGAAAGGTGGTCATGAAGAGGGCCTCGATGCTTTCGTCGTCGAGACCGGCCCGGCGGGCCTTGGCCAGCCAGCGCTGCAGCTCCATCCGCAGCGGGCCGTGCGCGGCCAGCGAGGTGTCGGTGAGCGTCGCCGTCACGAACGTCCCCACCCCTGGCCGGGCGGCCACCAGGCCCTCGTGCTCGAGTTCCCGGTAGGCCTTGAGGACGGTGTTGGCGTTGATCGCCAATTGCGCCACGACCTCCTTGACGGTCGGCAGCTGGTCGCCCTCGCGCAGTATGCCGAGCCGTAGCGCGTGCCGTACTTGCTGGACCAGCTGCAGGTACGGCGACACACCCGACCTGCCGTCCAGATGGAACTCGATCACCGGGTTCCTCCATTTATCTAGCTTGCTAGCACTTTAGAGTTCTAGATGTTAAAGGATCATAAGGGTCGTTGTCCCGGAATCGCCCGGCACGATCGGCCCGGGGGAGAATGAGCCCGTCCGGGTCCTGCTCGGCGCCTCCGTCAGCTCGCTGAGGCGACTTTCGTTCCCCAGGTAGCGACAGTGTGATCGTCGGCGATATCGGTATGTGACGGCTCAGTCCCTGGCGGTATGCCGCCTTCGTGGTGTCCTGCGTTTGCCCGGAGGCGGCTCATGGTGAGCGAGACGGTGCGGCTGCGGCTCCGAGTGATCGACGCGGCCGCGGATGCCCAAGAGCTGGACGAGGCCACCGCCAGGCTGAGGAACGAGCTCCTCGAACTGGACGTGGTGGTCGGCGCCGCCGAGGCGGGGGAAACCGCTGAAGGCGCCAGGGCGGTTCTGTCGTTCACGCTCGGAGGCCTCGTGATCGCGCTGGCCGGTACGGAACTGCTGGCCTCGATCGTGAACGCCGTGACCGCCTGGCTCAATCGCCATCAGCACCGTTCGGTCAAGCTGGAGATCGACGGCGACGTGCTGGAGCTGACCGGCATCCCGTCCAAGGAGCAACGCGAGCTCACCGACGTATGGTTGCGCCGCCGCAAGCAGCCGGACGCACCCGGCCAGTCCGGCCACCGCCGCGCGCTGATCGTGGCCAGCGACGAGTTCGGAGATCCCGGGCTCCGGCGGCTGCGGGCGCCCGCACTTGACGCCGAGGCCCTGGCGAGGGTGCTGGGCGACGAGGCCATCGGCGGGTTCGACGTACGCACGATGCTCAACGAGTCCACCACCGTCGTCAACGAAGCCGTGGAGGAGTTCTTCGCCGACTGTCACCCCGACGACCTGCTGTTGCTGCACTTCTCGGGCCACGGGGTCAAGGACGACAACGGCGAACTGTATTTCGCCACGCCCAGCACCAAGCTCAACAGGCTCGGCGCCACCGCGGTGTCGGCGGAGTTCGTCAACCGGCGGATGGGCCGCAGCCGCTGCCGGCGCATCGTCCTGTTGCTCGACTGCTGCTACGCGGGCGCCTTCGCGCGGGGCGCGCTGCCGAGGGCGGGGACGGACGTGCACGTCGAGGAGCAGTTCGGCGGGCGCGGGCGGGTGGTCATCACGGCCTCCAACGCCCTGGAGTACGCCTTCGACGGGACCGACCTCGCCGACGCCCAGGAGACGACCTCGCCTTCGGTGTTCACCAGAGCGCTGGTGGAAGGGCTCGAGACCGGCGAGGCCGACCAGGACCAGGACGGCTATGTGGGCATCCACGAGCTGTACGACTTCGTCTACGACAAGGTGCGGGCCGTCACGCCCAAGCAGACGCCCGGGAAGTGGACGTTCGACGTACAGGGCGACTTGATCATCGCGCGGCGCGGCCGTCCCGTGGATCGGCCCGCGCCGTTGCCGACCGAACTGCAGGAGGCCATCGACCACCCGATCGCCAAGATCCGGGAGGGGGCGATCGGCGAGTTGGAGCGGTTGCGGCACAGCCGCCACGCCGGGCTCGCGCTCGCGGCGCGGCTGGCCCTGGAAGAGCTCGCGCACGACGACAGCCGATCCGTCTCGGCAGCGGCGTCACGCGCCCTCGGCCACCCCACCGTCTCGCCCGCCGTCTCGCCCGCCGCCGTCCCGCCCGCCGTCTCGCCCGCCGTCCCGCCTGAGATCCGGCCGGATGATGCAGGCCGTGGGACAGCCGCGGACGTCAGCCGCGCGGCGCCCCTCCCCACCGTGCCGGAGGCCGATCAGGCGCCCGCCGACGACGTGGGGGCCGACCAGGTTCGCGCGGCGCCTGACGACGGGGACGGTGCTCGCGCCGCTGCGCGGGCTCCCGGCTCCTGGACCGGGAGTCCTGGAGGGAGGAGCGCCGCACCGGCGGACGTGGACGCGTCGCCGGACAGGGGTCCCGACACGCCGCGCGGGCGGGCGTGGCTCCTCCTCGCATTGCGTGGATTGGCGCTGTTGTCGGGGCTGCTGCTGATGCTCGGTCCGGGGTACACGCCCTCGTTCTCCGCCATGCTCAGCAGTAGGGTTGTCGCTGACTACATCATCTGGCTGTGGCTCTTGACCGCCGCGGCATTCGGCGCCGGCCTGCTGCCGGAGGGCCGATGGCGCACCATGAGCCTCGGCGCGTCCGCCGGTCTGGCCGCGCTGCACCTGGGCGTATTGGCCCACTTCAACGCGGCTTTCAGCGGAGTCGAACTGGTCGTCCCCATGCTATCCGGCCTGCTGATCCTGCTGGTCGCGTTCACGGAGACGGCCATGGCCCAGCCCGGCCGCTGGTGGTGGAGGGCCGCGGGAGCCGTCGGCGGAGTGCTCGCACTGGTCATGATCATCATCAACCGGCAGTTCCCCCACGACATGATGGACGATCCCGGGGAGGAGATCCCCTGGCGGGTGGTGTTCTCGGTCGTCGTGCTTCTGCTCGGGTTCTTCCTGACGCGTGTGGTTCTGCACTGGCGAGCGGGCGGGGCGCGGCCGACACTGGTACTGGGCATGGCGGCCACGCTGCTGGTCGTCGCGGACGTGTGCGGCGTCTACCTGTTGGACAGTGGCTCGGACTACCCGCAGATTCCGGTTTACACGCCCGCCCTGCTGGTGCTGCTGCTCATGGCCGCCCAGGCGCTCGACGGCGGGCCGGAACTGCTCGCGGCGGTCCAGCTCACCGTCATCGTGGGACTGGGACACAACCTGGCGATGGTCGATACCTGGCCGGTGTTCGTGACGGTGCTTTTCGTCGCCGCGGCCTGCTCTGCGGCGGCGGTCTACCTGCCCGGCAGACGCCCGCATCCGAGCCGCCGTCCTTGAACGCTTGTTCGGCGGGTGCGTCTGTCTTCCAAGTCCCACCGGCACCCCATCGGGTCTAGCGGCGCACCTTGAAGCTCAGGTGAAGCACCCCTTCGCTCTGGATGACCACGTGGGGATCCTCCAGGAGATGCTGCCCGTCGATGCTGCCGAAGTAGCGTTTGCCCGACCCGAACACCACCGGCACCACGTCCATCGCCACCTCGTCCACGAGGCCGGCCGCCAGGATCTGGCTGCCCACTTCGCCGGCGTTCACAGCGACGGTTCGCTCCCCGGCGAGTTTCTGGGCCTGGTCGATCGCAGCCGTCACGCCATCGACGAAATGGTACGACGCCTCCGGGTGCCAGCCCTCGGGCTTGGGCCGGTGGGACACCACGACCACGTGGTCGCCCGCGGGCGGCCGACCCTCCCAGCCGTTCACCAGGTCGAACAGGTGGCGGCCCATCACGATCGTGCCGATCGACTCCCACATCGGCCGGACGTACTGTGCCGATACACGTGAGACCTTGAGGCGGCTTCCAGCTCCGGAATGGTCGTACTGCTGGTCGACGCCTTCGGTGATCGGGGTGTCCCCGTTGAAGTACCAATCGTGAAGTGGCCCGACGTCGTCGTTCCTGTCGGCGATGAAGCCGTCCACCGACGCCACGCTGTGCATGATCACTGTGCCCACAGGTTCTCCTGAAGTCTCGTTGCGCGTTCGATCCCGATCTTCGCGCCCCGAAGGGCGAGTGGGCTTGTAAAAAATCAATCGGCGGGCATCGGACCGCTGTCCGGCGGGAACCCCGGCTCGGCGGGCCAGCGGCGCCGCAGGGCCAGGTATTCCGTCGGGGTGTGGCCGGTGAAGTCCTTGAACTCCCTGCTGAAATGGGCCTGGTCGAAGTAGCCCGCCGTTTGGGCGAGCTGCGACCAGTCGACCGGACGCAGGGCGTCCACGGACACGATCAGCCGCGCGAAGCGGTAGATCCGCGCCACCCGCTTCGGGGTGACCCCGACATGAGACTTGAACTGCGTGGCCAGGTGATTGCCGCTCACCCCGGCGGCATCGGTCAGCGCACCGATCGGGACCACGCCGTGGGAGGTCTCCAAACGCCTGCCCGCGTGCCGGACCAGGTCGAGCCCGCGCGATGGTGCCTCGGCAAGTCGCGATCGCAGCTCCTCCTCCAACACCCGCAGCGTCTCGGTGGCCGAGGCGAGGTCGCCGACCTGGTTGCGGATCCGGTCCACAGACCGTTGCCAGACGGCGTCGACCGGCACCCACCGGTTCCGCAGCTCGCTCGCCGGGATGTCGACGAACGGCGACATCCCCCAAGGCTTGAAGTGCACCCCGACGAGCCGCACCCGGGTGGGGTATTCGAAGAGGAAACGCCTGGTCCATACCCCCATGAACCATCCATCGGTGAACACGGCCGGCGGCACCGAAGGGTCGGAATCCCAGAGGCGGACGGGTACGCCCAGGTTGATGTACAGGTGTGCCGACGGCATCGGCGGAACATTCATCCGGCGGTGGCGCGGCACCCCGGTCAGGCAGTAGATGTCGTCGATGAACCGGTCGAGCGGCGGGGCGGGCACCCGGCCGACGTATTGCATGGACTCAGTGTGGCTGACGAGGGTTCAGTTCTGGTAACCCTCGGCATATCTCGAGCCGGCGCGCTCGGCCTGGTGCTCGATCGAGGAAGACTGACGTGGACACATCCGCGGCCCCTGTCCGGGGCTCAGCTGTCAGCTATGTGATCTTCACGGGAAGCACCTTCGGCCGGCACCGCGGCGGGCGCCGGCAGGGGCGAGGCGATCCGGCCGGCGACGGCTGCCAGGATCGCGCCTGACACGGCTGCGGCCGCGGCCGTGGCGAAGGCCGTGACGCCGGTGTCGTGGGGGCCGGTGAGTCGGCCGGCGACGGCGGTGCCCAGGCCGTAGCCGACCCACATGAAGGTGTTGAGCCAGGCGAAGACCTCGGTGCGGTAGCGGGCGGGGGCGTGGTCGGCGAGCAGCGCCGGCACGACAGCGTCGCGCGGCCCGGTCACCAGCCCGACAAGAGTGATCAGTACGGCGAGCGTGAGGAAGCCGGGCGCCCAGGCTCCGCCGAGCAGGACGGCCGCCTCGGCGAGCGAGAGCAGGACCAGCAGGCGCCCGCCGGCGGTGGGCCAGGCCCGCGCGCCGTACCCGAGGGTGCCCAGGAGGGCGCCGGCTGACAGCAGGCCCATCAGCACGCCGGCGGAGGCGGCGGAGCCGAAGGTGGTGGCCGAGGCGACCGTGGCGATGCGCAGGCAGCCGAAGGTGAAGGTGCCGAAGGCGGCGATGGTCAGCAGCAGGAGGGTGGGCCGATGGGTGAGCGGCCCGGCCAGGTGGAACCTGCCCGGCGGGGTGGGTGTGGCCTGCCGTACCGCGGAGGAGGCCAGGAGCAGCGCGGTGCCGAGCAGGACGGCGGCGCCCGCGGCAGCCATGACGCCATGAGCGGGAACGGCCAGGGTCAGGACCGGCACGAGCAGGGGGCCGACGATGAACATCAGCTCGTTGACGGCGTTGTCGACCGCGTAGGCCGCCGGCAGGGAGGCGGCGGGGACGAGGCGTGGCCAGGCGCCTCTGATGACGGATCCGGCCGGCGGGGTCGTGGCGCCGAGCAGTACGGCGGCACCGATCATCAGGGCAGGCGGGGCGAGCAGGAGGACGGCGTAGGCGAGGGCGTGGGCGGCCAGGTAGCCGGTCAGGACGGGGCGGGGACCGTACCGGTCGGCGAGGCGCCCGCCGAGCGGCGCGCACAACGCCAGGGCCAGCGCGTGGCCGGTGAGCACGAGGCCGGCGGTGGCGTAGGAGCCGAGCCGGTCGACGGCGGCCAGCAGCAGGGCGAGGCTGAGCACGGGCGTGCCCAGCTTGACGATGAGTCCGGCGACGAGCAGATGAGGGACGCCTGGATGGGCGAGCAGGCGGCGATAAGGCGCAAGCATGGCGACTCCGTTACCATCTAACTGGATTACGCCTATGACACACGGAGAGGTGTTACCAGTCAAGTGGAAATAGCCTGTAACGTCACCCGGCAGGCGCCGCTGATCGCCGAACTGGTCAACCTGGCCACGGCGCACTGGCGGGGCGGCGTCCCGGTGCTGCCGCCGGCGGGGGAGGACCTGGCGACGACGTTCGCCGCCCAGCTCGGCGACCGTGCGAGTGCGGCCCTGCGCGCCGACCCGGACGCGGGGCGGCGCCTGGCCGAGCTGGCCACCGAGCTGCGGCAGGCGCTCCTGGCCGAGCGGCCGGCGGACCAGGCGGCCCGCATCAACGCCATGATCCGCAGGTACGGCGCGCAGCCATATCTGGTCGAGGACGTCGGCCAGCCGTTCCACCTGCACTTTCACGGTTCGGGCGGCACCCAGGTGGAGGCTCTGGGCGGCGAGTTCGCCACGGCGCTGGCCCTCGTCGTGGACGGCTACGGCCCGGACCGCTTCGGGGTGTGCGAGGCGCGCCAGTGCGAGGCGGTCTACATCGACCTGACCCGCAATGGGTCACGCCGCTACTGCAGCGCGGCGTGTACGGCTCGCGCCAAGACCGCCGCTTATCGCAGCCGCCGCCACACCTGATCAAGCCTTGTAGTACTGGCGCATGAGGCGGGTCGCCCAGGCCGGTTGCCGGACCGGGTCGGCGGGCGCGAATTCGGCGGCCGGCTCTGCGCGTCCGCCTCGTCGATCCGGTCGAACCGGAAGACGATCTCCAGGTGGGAGAACTCCTCCAGTCCCTGCAGGGCCGACGGCTCGAAGCGGTCGTCCAGGCGGATGACGGCCTGGGTGTCGTACCAGCCGTCTTCGTACATCTCGGACCGCCCGCCGAGGACGTGGGCAACGGAACGGAGGATCACGAGGGCCCGCCCACGGCGCAGAGCTGGGCGCGGAGGGTTTCGCCGACCCACCGCTCCCAGCGCTCCCGTGGCCAGCCCCGCTCCTGGACGAACAGCAGGTACAGCTCGGGGCTGAGCAGGCCGTACAGCAGGTCGGCGGCCTCCTCCACGGACACCTCGGCTCGCGCCCCGGGTTTGCCGACAAGCGCTTTGGCCGCGCCCTGCTGGACGACATATCGGGGATCGACGTCGTGTGGCCACAGCGCGGCGACCTCGGGGTCGCTCGCGACCGCCGCCTCCAGGACCTTGCCGATCGGCGCGACGCGCTCCAGGACCGAGGTCGTGCCGGCGACGTAGGCACGCAGCATGTCCTGGGCGGTGCCGGCGGCCAGCGCCGCCACGTACCACGGCCGGTCCATCGTGGCCACCGGTTCGTCATCGCCCGCGATCGTGACGTCGACCAGCTCCTTGAGCAGGGCTCGCTTGTTGCCGAAGACGAAGTAGATCGTCTGCACCGCGACCCCGGCCTTCTCGGCGACGTCCTGCAGGTTCGTCGCGCCGTATCCGTCCTGCACGAACAGCTCCAGTGCCGCCGCGAGGATGCGCCCACGCGTCTCCTTGGCCTTCTGGGCCCGCTTGTTCGTCCGCTTGACATCGCTCATGGCTAGAGTTTATCTCTAGATTCGTTCGCTAGAAGTCAACTCTAGAGAGAAGGTCCAGTCATGACGGTCATCAGCGTCACCCGCTTCCAGGCCGATCCCGCGGACGCCGAGCAGGTTCAGGCCCGGCACGCCGCTCTGGTCGCCGCCATCAGAGCCACTCAGCCCGGCCTCACCGAGGCGCGCCTCGGCCGGCTGGACGACGAGACGTGGGTCGGCGTCTGGCGCTGGGATTCGGCCGCCAGCCTGCAGGCGGCCCGCCAGGCCGCACCCGGCACCCCCGCGGCCGTCGCGGCGTTCGCGGTCGCCCGCGACGTCACGGCGGAGGACATCGAGGTCCTGACCGAGCTCTGACCGCCCGCCCCGGCCCCGGCCCCGCAGCCCGGAGCCGGGGCTTTCCCCGAACCAAGGAGATGGCATGATCGAAATCGACGCGTTGACCAAGGTGTACGGCTCGGCGCAGGCCAGGGCGGTGGACGAGGTGTCCCTGCGCATCCCCGCCGGCTCGGTCTTCGGCTTCCTGGGACCCAACGGCGCCGGCAAGACCACCACCATCAAGATGCTGGCCGGCCTGCTGACCCCCACCTCCGGTCAGGTCCGGCTGGGTGGCTTCGACGTGGCCCGGCAGCGCTCGGCCGCGATGGCGCAGTTCGGCGCCGTGCTGGAAGGGTCGCGTAACGTCTACTGGAGCCTGTCGGCGTGGCAGAACCTGATGTACTTCGGCCGGCTCAAAGGCCTGCGCAAGGCCCAGGTCGCCGAACGCGCCCGCGATCTGCTGACCGACCTGGAGCTGTGGGAACGCCGCGACGACAAGGTCGGCGGCTTCTCCCGCGGCATGCAGCAGAAGGTCGCGATCGCGGCCGCTCTCATCGCCGACCCACCGATCGTGCTGCTCGACGAGCCGACCCTCGGCCTCGACGTCGAGGCCACCCGCACCGTCAAGAACTGGATCACCGAGCAGGCCCGCGAGCTGGGCACCACCATCCTGATCACCACGCACCAGCTGGACGTGGCCCAGGAACTGTGCGACCGGGTGGCCGTCATGCGCCGAGGACGGCTCATCGCCGACCTGCCCACGCACCAGCTGCTGGCAAGCTTCCGCGAACGCGACAGGTACGAGATCCGCGTCGAGGGCGCGGCGCCACCCGGGTTCGACGCCGTCACCCGCGACGGCGTCACCACGATCAGCGTGCGGGTGAGCCACCCGGGCGAGGTGTACGACGTGGTCGAACGCCTGCGCACGCACGGGACCGTCCTGGAGTCGCTGACCCAGGTCCAGCCCGACCTGGAGGATGTGTTCCTCGCCCTGGTGAACGAGGCGTCCCATGCTGCTTGACATCTTGGGCGCGGAGATCGGCAAAGGCCTGCGCGTACAGCTCGCCCATCCGACGGGCCACGTCATCACCCTGCTGATCAGCACCACCATGTACCTCGGCCTGCAGTTCGTGCTCGGCCAGGGCGAGCTGCGCCAGGATCTCCTGCCACAGACCCTGGTCGCGATCGGCGGCTACTGGTTCCTGCAGTACGCCGCTCTGGTGATGGTGGCCGACCTCATCGAGGAGAAACGCGCCGGCACCTTCGCCCAGGCGCAAATGACCCCGGCGCCGCCGTGGCTGCCGATGCTCGGCCGGCTGATCACCGCCTCGGTGTTCGGCCTGGCGGTGGCCGCCGTCGCCGCGCTCGTCCCGATGGCGGTGGCCCAGATCGCGATACCGCTGCACTGGGCGGCGCTGGTGCCGGCCCTGCTGCTCGGAGCGAACGTGCTGGCCTTCACGTTCGTTCTGGCGGCCCTCGCGCTGGTCTCGCCGATGATCGGCGCCCTGCAGTCGCTGTTCACCTCGCTGGTGCTGCTGCTCAACGGGTCGTTCCTGCCGCTCGCCTTCTATCCGGACTGGCTGGCCGCCCTGGCCAGGGTCCTGCCCACCACGCTGGGCATCGAGGCGCTCACCCAAACGCTGTTCCAGGGCCGAACCCTGGTCGAGGTCTGGAGCGGAGGCACCCTGCCCTGGCTGCTCATCCACACGATGGCGCTCACCGCCGCCGGCGGCCTGCTGTTCGTCCGCAACCACCGCCGAGCCCTGCAGGAGACGGCATGACCTTCGCCCGCGGATTCACCGCAGAAGTACGCAAGGGCCTGCTCAACCTCGCCGCCGGATGGCGCGAAGTCCTCATCCAGATGATCACCTTCCCGCTGTTCTACCTGCTCATCGTGCTGTTCATGGGACGTGGGCACCTGCGCGCGGACCTGCTGCTGCCGGTACTGCTCGGCATGGTGGCGCTGACCTTCATCCACGAGCAGGTCAACCGCGTGTTCTGGAGCTACCTGGGCGACATCCAGTCCGGTGTGCTGGAACAGACCTACCTGACCCCGCTGCCCTCGGCCGCGCTCATCCTCGGCCGCCAGGTCGCGGCCGTGATCTCCGCGCTACCCACCGCACTGGCCGTCCTGGCCACCGGCGCGGTCGCCATCACCCTCCAGGGCGGGCAACTGCCCTTCGACGCGCAGGTGATCGTGCCGCTGGCCGCCATCGCGCTGGGCACCTGCGGCCTGGCTCTCATCCTGTGCGGGCTGACCCTGGTGTTCAAACGCATCGAGATCATCACCCAGCTGTCCGTGGCCGTCTACGCCATCGCCGGCGGCACCCTGGTTCCCCTGGCCGCGATGCCCGATCCGCTCGCTTTCCTCAGCCGGCTTGTGGTCCCCGTCGCGCCCGGCATCGAGGCGATGCGGGACATCCTGCTCGGCGGGCATTCCTTGGCCACCCTGCCGACCGGCTGGGGTCTGGGGTGGCTGTTGGCCCAGCCGCTGCTCATCACCATCGCCGGGGTGGTCCTGTTCAACCGGCTCGAACACCTCGCCCGACGCCGCGGCACCCTCGGCCGCTATTAGGCCAGGAACCTGCCTGGATCAGTGACAGGCGTGTCGGCCTGTCGCTGGTCAGTGCGTCAGCAGGTCGTCCAGTTCGGCGCCGAAGAGGAGGGCGGGGTCGAATCCCATCCCGGCGAAGTGGCCGGCGAGCTCCAGGGACAGGACACCGTGCAGCCGGGTCCAGAAGCTCAGGGCCCGGTGCAGGACCACGGGCGGGGCGGGGTGGTCGCCCGCCCAGTTGCGGTGGTCCGCCAGGTGCGTGTCGAACGGCGTCTCCGGACTGTCCGAGGGCAGCGCTGCGCAGGCGTCGAGCAGGACCGCCATGGTCTCGGATGAGATGAGCGTGATGTCGTCGGGCGCGTGGTAGCCGGGGACGGGGGTGCCGTAGATGAGCAGGTAACGCTGGGGATCTGCCAGTGCCCAGGCGCGCAGGGTGTGCGCCAGCGCCGCCAGGTCGGCACCGGAGGCGGCGGCCGCGCGGAGGGTGTCGGCGAGGCTTCGGTAGGCGTCCCTGATGAGCTCGGTGATCAGCTCGTCGCGGCTGGCGTAGTAGCGGTAGAGCGCGGGTCCGCTCATGCCCATCTGCTTGGCGATCGCGTTGAGGGAGAGCGCGGAGGCCCCCGTCGTGGCGATCTGCTCCCACGCGTGTTCCTTGATCTCCGCGCGGACCTGGGCGCGGTAGCGCTCGCGGGGGGTCTTCGCCGCCGTTTCCGCCATGACCTGCACCTTCCCCACTCGCGCAGCTACATCCTGAATATTTAGTTAGAGGGTATCACGAACCTTATTGACACTCCTTCCTGTGGGCAGTTATAACTTCTAACGCAAGCATGATGCTCTAGCGGAGAAGGAAACACCATGACGACCGCGTTCACATCACCCGCCCGCACCGACCGGCGCACTCCGTTGGCGGTGACGATCTCCTCTTGGGCGGTCCCCGTGATGGTGCTCGGCCAGTTCGCCCTGCTGGCGATCGTCCCCGTCACGATCGCGCTGGTGGGAGCCCTCCTCCACGCTCGCGACCGAATGGTTCGCTGGGCGGCCGCGCTTCTCGCCCTTGCGTACGCGATCCCGCTCGTCGTCTGGCTGACGCGGCCCGACGGCGCGCCGAGCCTGTCCAAGGACATCCACCCCGCGTTCGTCGCTCTGATCGTCGCCGCGTCGGCCGCCCTCATCGTGGCCATCCTCCGAGCCCGCCGGAGCTGAAGAAACGTGCCTGCCCCATCCCAAGCCCCCGCTCACCGGAACGAAAGGAACACCATGTCCAGCAACGGTCCTTCGCGCATCACCGCGCTCACCATCTCGCTCATCGCCGCCGGCGTCCTCGCAGGCAACGTCCCGCCCGCACAGGCCGCCACCGCCCACGACCGTGGTCGGCTCCAGTGCCAGGGGGAAGGCGTCGACCCCACCGCCAAGATCCGCTACCGGACCGAGACCCTGATCAAGGCGCCGCTGCGTACGGTCTGGAAACTCCAGACCGACGTGGAGCGCTGGCCCACGTGGCAGAAGCCCGTGACCAGCATGAAGCGCCTGGACCCCGGCCCGCTCCGCAAGAACTCGCGCTTCCGGTGGACGACCCCGGTGCCCGCCACTCCCGTCAGCCCGCCCACCACGCTGGTCATCACCTCCACCGTCCGGCAACTGCAGCACCACAAGTGCATCCGCTGGACCGGCCCGGCGATCGGCGAAGGGCTGCGTATCGACCGGGGCGTCCACGTCTGGACCTTCACCCGGGTCAAGGGTGGCGTCCTCGTACGCACCGAGGAGACCCACGCCGGCGACCAGATCGAGACCGACGTGCCCCTCGCCACCGACTTCCTCGGAAAAGGCCTCGAGGCCTGGCTGCACGCCCTGAAGACCACCGCCGAAGCCCGCACCGGCGACCACCGCTGACACCGGGGGCGACGACCGCCCTTTGCGCGCCGCCTCGTCCTTGCAGCTCGGCGCGCCAGAAGTAGTAGCCCGTGATGGCAGTGCCCGCGCCGGTGCCACGCTGAGCAGCGCCGGCCGGGGCATTTCCCGGGCAATGGCGGAGCCGGGCTACCGCACCGCCGCGGACCCGTGCAGGAGGTCGAGGGTGAGGGGCGGGGCCGGCGGCAGGGGCTCGGCGTGCTCGGCCCGGAAGGACTGCAGCAGGTACGCCACCAGCCGCCGCGACCCCGCCGCCGCGACCGAACTCGTACCGGTGGCCACGCCGCAGTTGGCCTTGAGCAGCAGCGTCAGGTCGGCCACGTCGAAGTCGGCCCGCAGCCCCCCCGCGGCCTTGGCCCGCCGTACCACCTCGGCGAAGCCCTGCTCGGCCCGCACCCGCGTGCGCTCGTAGTCGATCGCGTCGGGGAACGCGGTCAGGAACGCCTCGGTGAACCCGCGATCGGCGACCTGCATCGCGCACACCTTCTCGATCGCCGCGCAGAAGCCCCGCCACGGGTCCGGATCGGCCAGCGCCTCGTCCACGACCGACGCGCACGTGGCCAGCTCGTCGCCGAACACCTCCGTGATCAGCGACTCCCGCGACGGGAACCGCCGGTAGAGCGTGGCCACCCCCACCCCGGCGCGCCGCGCGATGGCCGCCATGGGCACGTCCAGCCCGCGCGTGGCGAACGCCTCCCGCGCGGCCTCGAGGATGCGCACCCGGTTGTGCCGCGCGTCGGCCCGCAGCGCCTGCGCGGGCTCCATCTGAGAGGGATGAGCAGGCATGCTTCTCACATTAACGTAAGTGGACGACCCCATCCGTTTAGCCCGCTAGCGTCACTCGCATGGAGATGAATGCGACTCAGATGCGCGCGGCCCTGTTCGACCGGTACGGGCCACCGGACGTGCTGTATGTGGGCACGGTGCCCAAGCCGGTCCCCGGACCCGGCGAGGTGCTGGTGCGCGTGCACGCCACCAGCGTGAACGGCGGCGAGCTGCACGGCCGGGCGGGCAAGGTGCGGCCCGTGACGGGGCTGATGCAGCGGGGCTTCCCCAAACGCATGGGGCTCGACTTCACCGGCGAGGTCGTCGCCCTGGGCCCGGACCCGGCCGTACCCGGCCCCCGGGTGGGCGAGCGGGTCTGGGGCGTGCTGAACCGTACGTTCGGGAGCGTCGCCGAGTACCTGGCCGTCCGCCCCCGAAACCTGTCCCTCGCCCCGGCGGACCTCGACCTGGTGGAGGCCGCGGCACTCCCGGTGGGCACGACGGCGATCACGGCACTGCGCGACAAGGCGAGGCTGCGGCCGGGCGAGCGCCTGCTCGTACGCGGCGGCAGCGGCGGCGTGGGCGTCGTGGCGGTGCAGCTCGGCAGGGCACTCGGCGCCCACGTCACCGCCCTCGCCGGGGCACGCAACCTCGACCTCGTCCGCGACCTCGGCGCTCACGAGGCCTACGACTACGCCACCACGCGGCCCGCGGATCTGCCGCGGTTCGACGTGGTCCTGGACACCGTCGGCACCGAGCACGCCGCCTACCGGCGCCTGCTGACCCCGTCGGGTCGCATGGTGGCGATCGCCTTCGACGTCAACCGGGCCGCCGCGTCCCTGTCGTACGTCGCCGCCTCCACCGTCCACGGCCGGCGGCGCGTGCGCTTCTTCAGCGGCCGGCCCACCCACCGCCTCCTCGCCGACCTCACCCGTTATGTGGAGACCGGCGCGATCCGCCCGGTCGTGGACACCGTGTTCCCTCTGGGGGACATCGCCAAGGCGCACCGGGCCCTGGAGGCGGGCGGCGTACGCGGCAAGATCATCGTCCGCGTCGCCTGAAGATCCGGCGCTGGTGGAGGCCGTGCCGGCCGGCGAGCGGGCATCTGACGTTTGTCACATGGGGCCGGCTGACGTCCGGCACCACAGCCGCTCCTCCCGTCGAACAAGGGCAGACGGTCGCCCTGCTGGGACCCAACGGGGCGGGCAGGACGACCATGCTGTCCATCGCCCTGGGTCTCCTGTCGCCCGACGAGGGAACGGCCGGAGTGTTCGGCCGCCCGCCCACCGAGGCGCTCCGGCAAGGCCACGTCGGCGCGCCGCTGCAGGATGCCGGGCTGCCGGACGACGTGCGGGTGGCGGAGCTGGTGGGCGCGGAGGCCGGCGGGTTGTTGGAGGTCGGCAGCCTGGCGAGCGGCGGCTACCGTCTCTACGCCCGAGTCCCGCTGGGAGAAGTCTCATGATCCGGTGCTGATCGCGGACGACCAGGACCTGGTCAGGGGAGGCCTGGCCGCGCTGCTCTCACTGGAGGACGACATCGAGGTCGTCGCCGCGGCTGAAGAGCACGACCCCGACGTCATCCTGCTCGACATCGAGATGCCGGGCCTGTCGGGTCTGGAGGTCGCCGAACAACTGCGCGACCGAAAGGTGATCATCGTGACCACGTTCGGCAGGCCCGGCTACCTGAACAGGGCGCCGGCCGCCCGGATGCCGGCATGGACGGCTCAGGCCAGGGCCGAGATCTCGATCCGGGTGTGGTCGGTGGGGGCCACCAGGCAGGAAAGCACGACGTTCCCCCGCTCCAGGCGTTCCCCCATGGGTGAGGTGAGCCGGGCCGTGCGCTCGATCTCGTACGGGCTGCCGGCCTGAGGGGTCACGCGGAGCCGCAACAGCCAGATGTAGCGTCCGTTGAGCTTGTTGGACGTCTCCTCGGCCCCCAGGACCGCCGCGTTGCACGGCACCGCGGTTGTGCGCTCCTCCGGCGTGAAGGTCTGCAGCGCAGCGGATTCCAGGCTCCCGAACGAGATGGAGGCCATGGTGAGCATCCCTGCGGCAAGGAGGATGAACGTCGCGCTGACGTACGCCCCGACCCGAGTGTGCGGCTTCCGCCTCAACACGAGGAACAGCACCATGCCCACGATCACGGCAATGACGGCGAATGTCCCGAAGACGGTCGATGCCATCGTTCTTCCTCACGCTGACAGCCGGAGCCTGGTGGGCCGGCCTTGTCCGTTTCCGATGCCGGTAGTCGATCAGGTGCCGCTTGCACGGCGACTGCAGCCCGCATGATCGCGCTGCTCCCTCTCGTAGGCGACGGACCGTCAGCCGAGCAGGTTCCAGTGCACGCAGAACCAGACGAGGGCCAGCATCCCGGCCAGCAGGGTCACCTGGTGACCGCGGGCCAGGATGCCGATGTGCCGGTGTCTCCAGCCGATCACGGTGGCGGTGATCGCGGCGACGGTGAGGGCGAGGAACAGCGGGGGAAGGAGCAGCAGAAGCCGGAGGGGTGTCGGCACGCCGTACAGGATGCTCGTCTCTCCGGCCAGGGTCAGCGCGAACATGACGACGAACGCCAGCCCGACGCCGCCGGCCAGGCCGGCGAGCAGGCGGCCGGCCCGCCAGGCGCGAGGCGCTTGGGAGGGACGTTTCCGCAGCCGCCGGAGCGCGGCGGCCGACGGCAGGCCGAGCACGGCCGTCAGGGCGGTGACGGCGAACACCAGGACGACGACGAGGTTGGCCGGAGGGGTGTCCCACCAGGGGAGGAGTTCGTAGGCGGGCCCGTCGGTGGCCGCGTACGTGACGCCGGCGCCGTTCGTGACGAACGCCAGCCGCTGGGAGCCGCCGTCCTGCTGATAGAGCCCCGGAGCCAGCGGGCTCCACGTCATGCCCTTGAAGGCGAGTTTCCCGCCGACCTCGATCCGCAGCCGGGAGGAGCTGGTGAGGGTGAGGACCTTCTCGATGGTCGACTCGACCGTACGGGCCGGCTTGTAGAAGCCCGCCACGGGCGTGGCCACCCTGCCGGGAGGGGCGGAGGGCGCGGCGCGCTCGCCGGGGAGGAAGCGGTCGAAGAAGGCGGGCAGGAACTCGGTGACGGCATCGATGCCGCCGATGCTGTTGGTGGAGACGAACAGGCCGATGTCGGCGTCGGGCACCAGCAGCAACGCGCTCTGGAAGCCTTCCCAGCTGCCGTCGTGCATGATCACACGATGCCCGTTGAGGGTCTGCTCCTTGAACCCGTGGGCGTAGCCGTCGACGCGGGGGTCGGCGGCGAAGGACCGCTGGTGCATGAGGCGGGCGGTGGGCTCGTCGAGGATGGGCCCGTTCCCCAGATGGGCGATCATGAAGCGGGCCATGTCGTTCGCGGTGGCGCTGATCGATCCGTCGGGCGGGAGGTTGTCGAAGACGAAGGGCTTGCGCTGGTACGTCCCCTCTTCGTAGTCATAGCTGCGTGCCTGGCCGGCGGCCAAAGGGGCGGGGACCGGCTCGGAGGCCGTGGTGTGCCGCATGCCGAGCGGGTCCAGGATGTGGTCCTGTACGTACTGGTCGTAGGGCTGTCCGCTCACCTGCGACACGATGTGCCCGGCCAGCGCCGCGCCATAGTTCGAATAGGCCGACACCTGTCCGGGCGGGCGCACCCGAGCCGGCACGTGCTCGGCCAGATACGTGCCCAAAGGCAGCACATCGGCCTTGCTGCGCGCGCCCACGCCGATGGTGGTGTCCTCGAACCCGGCGGTGTGGTTCATCAGGTGCGCCAGCGTGATCGGCTGGGGGTACGTCGCGGGGATGCGGAACGTGGTGAGGTAGCGGTTCACGTCCGCGTGCAGGTCCAGCCTGCCCTGCTGCACCTGTTGCATCACCGCGGTCCAGGTGAACAGCTTGGTGATCGAGGCGATCCGCACCAATGAGGTGCCGGGGTCGAACGGCGTACCGTGCTCGCGGTCGGCCAGGCCGTACCCCTTGCTGAAGAGGATCTTTCCGGCGCCCACCACCGAAACCACCGCGCCCGGCACATGGTTGGACTCCAGTCCTTTCGCCATCGCGGCGTCGAAGAAGTCCGTCAGCTCACGGGTGTCCGGAATGCGCGCCGAAGCCGACGCCGTGGCGGGGGACCAGACGGCCGCCAGCGACAGCGCGGCGATGAGCAGCAGGCGGGGGAGGGGGACTGGCCACACGGCATGACTCCTGACGTTGTCGGGGTCACCAACGGTGGCGCCTGCGAGGGCCCGGCCACATCGCCATCACGGCCATCGCCACATCACACTAAAGTCGGAGATTTTCGGACGGCCGGCACCGACGCTCGTAGGAGGTGCCGCGCCGCCGCCCTGACTACGCTGGGCCGATGGTGACGTACCGGAACGCGTTGCGGCGGGTCCTCACATGGGACCCGCACGCGATCAGCGCGGCCTCCGTGGCGTTCTGCCTGCTCCTGACCGTCCTGGCGGTCAAGACGCCGTGGGCGCCGCTGCCGCGCGTGGTCATCGCCGCCGCCGGGCTGGTCGCCACGGGTGCCGTGTGGTTCCGCGACCGGTGGCCGACCGCGGTCGCCGCCATCGGGGCGGGCGCGTACGTACTGTCGGGCAACCCCGGGCCGCTGCTGATCGGCCTGTTCTCCGGTGCGGGAACACGGCTGGGCGCGCGGTTCGCGAAGCTGGCAGTGATCGGCGTGGCGGGATTCCTGGCGCAGCAGTGGGTCGACAGCGGCAGGTTCAGCACGGACGCGCTGGTCTCCGCGCTGGCCGCCACCGCCGTCGTGCTGGTGACGGGTGGGTACGCCGCCACCCGCCGCGAGCTCACCAGATCACTGCGGGAACGCGCGGAGCGCGCCGAGGCCGAACAGCACCTGCGCGACGAACAGGCCAAGGCCGCCGAACGCGGCCGGATCGCCCGGGAGATGCACGACGTGCTCGCGCACAAGGTCACCCTCATCTCGCTGCACGCCGGCGGGCTGGAGGTCAACCCCGGTGCGGAACCGGTACGGATCGAGCGGGAGGCGGCGCTGATCCGGACCACCGCGCAGGAGGCCCTCGAAGAGCTGCGGAAGATCGTGGGCGTGCTGCGGGCCGGACATGACGACAAATTTCCTGACCTGCGGCGATTGGTGGAGTCCTGGGCGTCGGCCGGCAACGCCGTCACGCTGCACGGCGACCTCGACACGTTGCCGGTGGCGACGGCCCGGGCCGCCTATCGGCTCGTACAGGAAGGGCTGACCAACGCGTACAAGCACGCCTTCGGAGCACCCGTCACGGTCTCGGTGACCAGGAGCCCGCAGGACGGCGTCACGATCACGGTCACCAACGAACCATCGCTCCGGTCCGCCGCGCACCCCTCCGGCGCCCGGGCCGGTCTCGTGGGCCTGGCAGAACGTTTCCGGCTGATCGGCGGAACGGTTCGCAGCGCGCCCGACGATGCGGGAGGCTGGCGTCTCGAGGGCCGGTTGCCGGGGGACACACATGATCAAAACGCTGCTGGTGGATGACGAGTCGCTGATCCGCGCCGGACTGCGGTTCATCCTCGAATCCGCGTCCGACGTGGAGGTCGTGGGGGAGGCCGCGGACGGGGACGAGGCGGTCGACGCCGTTCACCGCCTGGGGCCGGACGTCGTCCTCATGGACATCAGGATGCCGCGGACCGACGGCCTCGCCGCCACCGAGGCCATCCGCCGGCTCGCCCGTCCGCCCGCGGTCGTGATCCTCACCACGTTCGACAGCGACGAGCACGTCTTCACCGCCCTGGAGGCCGGGGCCTGTGGATTCCTCCTCAAGGACACCTCGCCGCACGACCTGATCCGCGCCGTACGCCTCGCGCACGGCGGCGACTCGATGCTGTCCCCGCAGGTGACCCGGCGGCTGATCCACCGGGTCACCACCGACGCGCCCATCCGGCGTCGCCGCGAGGCGCTCGCCCGGCTGGAGACCCTCACCGGCCGCGAACGCGAGGTGCTCACCGAGGTGGGGCGCGGGCGCTCCAACACCGAGATCGCGGCCGGACTGCACATGAGCGAGGCAACGGTCAAAAGCCACATCTCCCACCTCTTCGACAAGCTCGCCGTCACCAACCGGGTGCAGGTGGCCATCGCCGCCTACCGCGCCGGCCTGGTGGAGTGAGCATTGTCGCGTCGGTGGCCTGCCGTGGACGAGCCTGCCACGAAGTACATCGGCCGTCGCCCGAGGCCGCGCTCCGGCTCCGGGAGCCTCACTTGCTGTGGCGGATCGCCGTCCGTACGGCGGTGTAGATGACGACCCAGAGCACTGCCAGAGAGATGACGAGCTGGATGACTATTTCGATGAGACCCATGCCCGCACCGTAGGGAGCCATGGTTGAAAAACTGTTGAGGATCAGTTGAAAGGACCCGCGGCCCGCCGACGGCGTTACGGCGGGATCGTCTCGATCGCATCCCGGAGGCGGCGCAACGCCGGCCCGAGCTCGTCCAACGGAGGCGTGCCCAGCGCCAGCCGCAACGCGCGGGGACGGTGCGGGCCGGTGGCGAAGGCGTCGGCGGTGGACACGAGGATCCCTTCCTCCGCGAGCACGGCCGCGACATGGTCGGGACGCTGGTGCGGCTCCAAGCCGAGCCACACCACGTAAGACGCCGGGTGTGCTGTGACGTCCAGGCCGGCGAGCGCGTCGCGGGCGATGTCCTGCCGGGCGGTGGCGTCCTGGCGGCGGACCTTCTCCAGCCGCGCGACCGTGCCGTCGGCGATCCAGCCGGTGGCGAGTGCGGTGATGAGTCCCGGCGCGCCCCGGGCCGCCGCGCGCAGGCTCCTGGTGACGGCCCGGACGTGCCGATCGGGGACCACGGCGAAGCCGAACCGCAGGCCGGTCGCCACGTTCTTCGACAGGCCGGCGACGTAGCAGGTGCGTTCGGGGGCCAGAGCCTGCAGCGGAGGGGGCGGCGCGGCCTTGAGGAACGCGTACGTGCCGTCCTCGACGATCACGCAGTCGCGGGCGCGGGCCGTGGCGACGAGGCGGGCGCGCCGGTCCCGGTCGAGATGCCGGACGAAGAAACCGGACCGCGCTCTTCAAGCGGCTGACCAGCCAGTTCGACCGACAGCCTCACGACGTGGGCGGGTCGTCGGCCCCTCTCGTGCTCGTCCCTGCCGGCGTCGCGGCGGTGTCGTGCCGGTGCTGCGGGCCGAGCACGCGCAGCATGTCCAGCGCCTCGGTGCCGCCGGGCGGGGGAGTGAAGACCCGCAGTCGCTGGTCCGCCGCGGGCGTCGCGAGCACCTCGCAGTCGAATTCGATCCTGCCGAGTTCGGGATGCACGAGCCGGTACGGGTGTGACCTGCGCACCGCGACCTCGTGCCGGTCCCAGAGCGCCACGAACTCGGCGCTGGCCGCGCGGAGCCGCGTGACAAGTGTGCGGGCTGCCGCGTCGTCCCCGCGGCGGGCCACCGCGGCGCGCAGGTCGGCGACCAACTGCCGGGCGTGCTCCTCGTGCTCCTCGGGTGCGAAGTGGCTCCGCACGTCCGGCTCGGTGAACCAGCGCAGCACGATGTTGCGGTCCTCCCGCGCCACCGTGCACACACACCCGAACAACGCTTTCGCCATGTCGTTCTGCGCCAGCAGGTCGCCCAGATCGCTCAGGACCTGGACCGGAACGCTGTCCAGCCGGTCGAGGAGGTACAGCATGCTCGGCCGCAGGTACTCCCCGGCCCGCGCCCCCTCCGGCGGGCGGTGTCCGGCGAGCAGGTACAGGTGGTCCCGCTCGTCGATGGTCAGCCGCAGCGCGCGCGTCAACGCGCCCAGCAGCTGAACCGAGGGCTGCGGGCTCCTGGCCTGCTCCAGCCGCATGTAATAGTCGGCCGACATCCCGGCGAGCGCCGCGACCTCCTCACGGCGCAGTCCCGGCGTGCGCCGCCTCGGCCCTTCGACCAGCCCGACGTCCCGTGGGGTCAGCCGTTCTCGGGACCGCCGCAGGAAATCGGCGAGGTCGTCGCGATTCATCCCCATATCGGTAGTGATACCACCATTCGTCAAACGCATCCTCGGACCGCCGATCCCAGGAAGACTGCTCCGTTCCTGAGCAACCGGGGGTGATGGCACGGTCGAGGTGCGGCCGTCCGAGGCCCACCCGAACGAGGAAGAGCGGTGATCACGCGATGAAGGCGGTGCGGTTCCACGAGTACGGCGGGATCGATGTCCTGCGGGTGGAGGAGGTGGAGCGCCCGGTGCCCGGCCCCGGGCAGGTGCTGGTCGAGGTCCGTGCGGCCGGGATCCAGCCCGGCGAGGCGATGATCCGGCAGGGCGCGCGGCACGAGCGCTGGCCGGCGACGTTCCCCTCCGGGCAGGGCAGTGATCTGGCCGGCCTCGTGGTGGAGATCGGTCCGCAGGTGCGCGGCGTCGCGCTGGGCGACGAGATCCTCGGCTTCACTCACAGAAGAGCGAGCCACGCGGAGTACGTCGTGGTGGACGATGTGCAGCTGACCCCGCGTCCGAAGGGGCTGTCCTGGGAGGTGGCCGGGTCGTTGTACGTGGCCGGCACGACGGCGTACGCCACCGTGTTCGCGGTCGACCCCGGGCCGGGCGACACGGTCGTGGTGTCCGGTGCGGCGGGCGGCGTCGGGTCCCTCGCCGTGCAGCTCGCGCGGCGGCGCGGCGCCACGGTGATCGGGCTGGCGAGCGAGCCGAACCACGCTTGGCTGAAGGATCGCGGTGTCGTTCCGGTCGAGTACGGAGAGGGCGTGGCCGAGCGGATCCGGCAAGCCTGCGGCGGGAACGTCGACGCGTTCATCGACACGTTCGGCGACGGCTACGTGGAGCTGGCAGTGCGGTTGGGGGTGCGGCCCCAGCGGATCGTCACGATCCGCGACTGGCAGGCCGCGGCCAAGGTCGGTGCGCGGACCGACGGAGAGGGCGCCGCGGCGTGCGCGGTCGTGCTCGGCGAGCTGGCCCGGCTCGCCGCGCGCGGGGAACTCGAGGTGCCGATCACCCGCACCTACCCGCTGGAGCAGGTACGGGACGCGTTCCGCGAGCTGGAACGGCGGCACGCGCACGGCAAGATCGTGCTCCGTCCCTAGCCGGGGAGGACACGGCCCGATGATCAGGTGCCATTGGCGAAGGCGTGTAGTGCGTTTCAGTGCGGCGAGCCAGTCGGGAAGGTCGCGGCTTCGGCGACGTCGAACATAAGCCGCGCGAGCAGACCGTCGCCGGCATCCGAGACAAAGCTGATTGGGCTGCCAGCCTGCCGCTCTTTCGGTCGGGGGCGAGTCTGGCGTTCGTGACCGTGATAACGCCGTACGGCGCGTTTTCCCAGGTGGTGATGCTCGCTAAGTGTCTTTGTGGCAAGCCGCCCGGGAATCCCTAAAAGTCGCGTACCGATCGTCGACTTCAGCTGAAAGGGAGTCTGGATGATGGCGGCGGACCGGACATTCACCGGACATTCACCGGACATTTACCGGGCATTTCCTCGCACACGAATCATCCGGTTCCCATTTTCGCCGTCGCGCCTATGCTCGGCTTCATGGGGAACACGGAGAAAGAGACGGTCTTAAGCCTACAGCGGCAGTTCGACGAGGCCGAGTTGGCCGCGGACGCCGACCGCTTGCGCGAGTTGCTGGCCGACGACTTCCTGTCGATCGGGCCCAAGGGGTACGTGCTCGACAAGGAGCAGTGGATCGGCCGTCACGCCCAGTTCGAGTACCACGCCCTGGACACCAGCCGGATCGACCTTCGGGTGTACGGCGACGCCGCGATCGTCCGCAACGTGCAGAGCAACAAGGCGACCTCTCACGGCCGGCCGGTGGCGCTGCGGGTGCGGGTGTCCCAGGTATGGGTGAAGCAGGAGGGTTCGTGGCGGTTGGCGGGCATCCAGTTCAGCCCGATGGCCGACGACGCGTAGCGATGACCGGGTCCCGGCGGTGGATCGCCCTTCCGTCGTCTCCGTGGCTCGGCGCGTGGCCATGCTGTCCGCCGCCCTGCTGTTCCGCGGCCGCGCCGTGCGGGAAGGGGTGCCCGCGCTGGGCCTGGTGACGTGGGTCGCGCAGGGCAACATGCACGGGCTGGTGTCGGTGTACGGGTTCGTGGTGGGCGCCGCCGTCTGGGGCGTCGGACTGGGCCTGCTCCACCCGGACCGCGACCTGCAGAGCCCGCCGCGTACGACGGTGGCGGCCCTGACGAACCTCTTCGCCCGCCTCAGCCGAACATGATCGACCGCAGTTCGCGAGCCGCGGGCCGGTGCTGCAGGCCCAGGCCGCGGTCGTCGTCCCGGCGGGGATCGGGTCCTGGTTTCCCTGTCCGGGTGTCTCTGCAGGTCAGACTCCGGCCGCCGATGCGACACCAGCGGCGCCGGGAACCCTTCGACCCGCCGCTGACGAACTCCAGGTGCTTCGCGCACATCTGGCTCACCCACGTCCAGGAGATGGAGGACGCCTATGACGCGGTCGTTGACGGCTCGTGGGCGCGTGCCACTGCCTGTAGCGCGGTCACCCTGGCGTTCCTCGGCCCGCTCACCGTGGCGCTGGTCGGCTCCCCGCCGACGTAGCGATCTGGTGTTCGCTCTCACCGCCGCGCCGGCCGTGGTGATCCTCGCCTGCCCCGGTGCCCTGCTGTGCGCGTTTGCCGCAGGCGTTCTGTCCTCGGCGGTGCCGTTCCCCGTCGGTCTGCTCGCGCCGCGCCGGGTCCCCGCACGAAGGCCGGCTGATGGGCCTCCCAACCGAAGGGGTCCGGCGTGACTATGCGGCGATGTGTTCCGGGCGGGCGCCCATGCCGATGAAGCGGCCCATGAGGTGGCGCAGCGGCGGCAGGGCGCGGAACGCCGTGAAGATCGGCGGTACGTGCCGGGTCGTGTCGTCGCCCAGGTCCTTGGGATAGAGATCCCGCAGGATCCCGAGCTGGAAGGCCTGGGTCACCCTCGCGGCGCGCTCCCTGCGGGCCTGCACCCGGGCCAGATCGGCTTCCTCGGGGATGCCGCCTCGGGTGAGAACCGGGCCCAGCAGGTTGGCGGTGGCCACCGCGTCCTGCACTGCCAGGTTGATGCCCACGCCGCCCGCGGGCGACATGGCGTGGGCGGCGTCGCCGATGCACAGCAGTCCGGGCCGATGCCACAGGGGCAGCCGGTCCACGCGCACGGTCAGCTGGTGCACCGCCTCCCAGTCGTCGAGCTCCTGTACGCGGTCACGCAGGGCGGGTGCCAGCTCCGCCACCCGTTCCCGGAACGCCGGCAGCCCGGCGGGCTTGAGCTCGGCGAAGGCGTCCGCCGGAATCGCGTACGCGAGCTGCCAGTAGTCGCCACGGTCAATGGAGATCAACGCTCCCTTGCCGCCCTGGAAGAAGGGCACCCGATCCTCTGCCCGGCGGGGCAGGCGGAACCACAGCACGTCCATGGGCGGCGAGTCGCTCACGGGTGCCAGGTCCGCCTGCGCCCGTACGGTGGAGTGGCGGCCGTCCGCCCCGATCACCAGATCGGCCCGCACCTCCACGGGGCCGTCCTCGGTGTCGGCCAGGACGCCGACCACCCGCCCCCGCTCGGTCAGGAGTTCCGTAGCCTGGGCGCGGCGCAGGAGGCGGAAGGAGGGGTAGGCCGCGGCCTTGCCGGCCAGAAAGTCGAGCACATCCCACTGCGGCATGAACGCGATGTAGGGGCAGCGCACCTTCAACCGGCTGAAGTCGGCGAAGGTGACGTCCTTGCCGCCCATGTTGACCGTGACCTCGGGCATCTTGGTGTGCGGAAGGCTGAGGAACTCCTCGATCCACCCCAGTTCGGCGATCAGTTCCAGCGTGGAGGGATGGACGGTGTCGCCGCGGAAATCGCGCAGGAAGTCCGCGTGCTTCTCCAGCACGATCACCTCCACGCCCTGGCGGGCCAGGAGCAACCCGGCCATCATCCCCGCCGGACCTCCGCCGACGACACAACACTGTGCGCGCATCTCATCCTTCTTCCGCAAACAGCAGCCCGACCAGGGCCGCGATGTCGATGGGGGTGCCCATCCGCCGGTTGACGGCCACCGTGGCGAACAGGGTCCTGGCCGCCGTGGCGGTGTCGTGGGCACGAAGCTCCCCTGCGGCGACCCGCTCGGTCAGGAAGTCGCCGATCAGCCGCTGACCTTCACCCACCAGCGTCGCCAGCGGTGCGCGGGCCTGGGTGGCGCTGAAGAACACCACCATCAGCTCGGCGTGCTCGGTCAGCAGCCGATCGAAGGCCTCCAGCAACTCGGTCAGCACCTCGGTGGCCGGGCGCGCGTCGTGATGCTCGGCCCGCAACTCCCGCAGCCGGGGCAGGAAGCCTCGCTCCGACAGCAACGTCTCCACCATCGCCTCTTTGCTGTCGAAGTAGCGGTACAGCAGGCCGGGCGTCACTCCGGCCGCCTGCGCCACATCCTTGACCGTGGCGCCGTCCACGCCCTTGTCGGCGAACACCCTCAGGGCGGCGTCCAGCAACTGCTCCCTGCGCCACGCCGCCTGCTCGCTTCGTGTCCTGGCCATCGTCCCGCCATCTCGCTGAATAAACGTTTATTCAACGTAACACATCCGGGGCACAGATGCCCCAGAGATTGACCCTGACCCTGGGTCTGCCTTCGCGGGTTCGCATCCTGCACGGGTCACTTTCCGTCAGCACGTCCGGCGTGTGCCAGGGGACGGACCCGCACGCACAGCTGGACGCTGTACGTCCCGCGGGCGGCACTCCTGCTGACCGCGGTGGCATTCTCGAGCCGCCCGCGTGGCTGCGGCCGTACGAGACGCTCAGCAAGGGGAGGCGGCGGGGCGGCAGCCAGCTGGTCGCGGTCACGTGCCACGATGACGTGCTCGACTGGCTCCAACCGGACCGGGTGTACGACGTGGCCGCGGCCTCGTTCGCGTGGAGGCAGGTTCAACCCCGGCCCACGCTCGCCCTCGAAGTCCGGGCTGCTGACCGCTCTCTGGCAGGTCTTTCGGCACCGTCACCATCTGAGCGCGGAGATCTCCAACACGGCGCACTGCTTCGTCGGGTGCATCGACGGCGCCCTGGTGGCTTTCCTGGCGTACCGGCATTTCCAGTTCGATCGGGGCTCGTATGTCGGAGTGGGCGGCGCAGCATCTCGCTGACCAGGGCTACCGCTACCGATCGGTGTCGTCACACCCGGCGCTGATCTCCTACCGCGACCGGTCGCCGCGGTGGCAGAGGCAGGCCCGCGCCACCAAACTCCACACCAGCTCAAAGCGGCGGGCCAGCACAAGGACACGCTCGACCCGCGCCGGCTCGGGCTGTTCAGCTTCGAGTACATCCCGCTGTCATCGCCACCGTGGCGGCGATGACAGCGGACTTGCCCTGGCGGGACGTCACATCGTCTCGCACGGCAGGCCGTGGCTCGAATAGCCGCCGCCGGGCTTGTGGTACCAGAGTTCCGCGCAGATGTTGGTCCCTTGGGGCACCGGCCATGTATAGGAGAATTCCCTGATGCTGCCGTTGTAGCTGTAGATGGGATAGTTCATGTCACGGCCACCGCCCCAGACGTGGATGTGGTAACTGCCGCGTGGGCTGCAATCTCCCCCCAGATGCCTGAGCAGGATGGCGTTGTACGCCGCCCATAGTCCCAGGCAGACACTGACACCGGCCGGGCGCGCGACCTGAGCGGCTGCCGGGGTGGCGCCCGTGGTGGCCGATGCCGGTGAGATGGTGGTCGCCATAGCTGCCGCTAGCACGGTCGCCGTCGCCAGGACTCGCGTCGAAAACTTCCGGGACTTTCGTGCTGTCTGCATCGAGTCTCCCTGTGAGTTCGCCAGAGCGATTGCAGTCAGACTCACAAAGCGCAGTCGCCGTCACCAGGACATGCGCCGGTCATTTCCCGGACTTTTCATGCTGTCTGCATTCCTTGCTGTCGCTGCCCCTTGGTCAACGGGCACGGCGAATCAGGGCTGATCGTCCGTCGCAGGAAGGCGTTGCGTCGGGCAGGCGTTCGCGAGGTCGTTCAGGGCTTGCTGTTCGGCGGGGTCGATGGATAGTTCCCAGCGGATCTTGATCGCGGTCCACTCGGTGGCGTACCGGCCGTGCGCGGCCTCGTCCGGCGGCATCCACGTGGCCGGATCCTGGTCGGCCTTGCTCCGAAGCGCGCGGGTTCTGGGACTCCTCATCCTGTAGCTGAAGGAACCGTGCGTGGCGCAGGCGGAGGTGACGCGGACGGTCGCCGGCTTCGCCGGGGCTGCGTTCGCGGTGTCCCAGCAGGCCCATTGGGCGGGACCGCCCTCGGCGCGGATGGGAGCGCGCCGGTTGGCCAGGTCAAGGTCCCTGGACGTTGAGGCGGAGAGCATCGCGGCGAGTGATCCTCACCCGAGCCGAGCGTCCTTCACGGTCGGCGTGCGCCTCCCTCAAGCTTGACCGTTACTCGAGCGGCAGGGCGTGCCGTCCGGCAACCTGGCGGATCTCCTCCAGCGGGTACGGCGTCTTCCTGCTCTCACTCTGCAGATCGTGGTAGAAGTCGTTCAGCACGGTGGCCAGCGGGCTGTGCCGCGACAGCAGGGCCGCGACCCCGCCGGGCACGCCGGCTGGCCGCTCTCCCGCCGCCCATCCCCGCACCAGTTCGCGACGCCGTGGCCAGTCGGCGCCGTGGAAGGCGCCGGCCAGCCAGTTCACCAGGTACGTCATCGTGTAGGTGCGGTCGAAGGTGAGGTGCCGGCGATAGAAGGCCTGTTCTTCCTCTGACAGGTCGAACCGGGTCGACACGGCCTGCCCGAAGTCGGTCAGGTAGCAGCGGCGCCCGTCGGTGAGGATGTTCTCGAAATGCGCGTCGAAGTGCAGGAGGCCGCCCGCGTTCATGAAGGACACGGCCTCGCGCAGCCCCTGGTCCGCCAGGGCGCAGGCGCGGTCGGCGTCGCCCGCGCGCACCCGCTCGTCCAGCCACTGGTGCAGGTTATAGGGAAAGTACTCCAGGAAGAGCGTCAGGCTCGCCGGAGCCTCTGCCAGCGCTTCGAGGCGGCGGCGCACGCCGGGCGAGCCCTCCCAGAAGGTGACCGCCCGATCGATGTCGGCCAGCTCTGCGTACAGCGGGGCGGGCTCGGCGTTGGGCAGCACCCGCCAGTGATACAGCAGCGGGAAGCCGGGGAACCGGCCGGTCAGCACCCACTCGGTGGTCATCGTGTGCGCGGCCAGCTCGCGCCAGGCGCCGAAGCCGGGCGAGCCGATGCCGTACTGGCAGAAGGGCGGCAGCCCGAACAGGTCGGCCGTCGAGTGCGGGTGGCGCAGTTCGGGCTCGGTGAGGGGCACGCGTTTGACGAAGACCGAGGTGCCGCCGACCTCGAGCCGCGCGGACGCCCCGCCGATGCCGGTGCCGAGGGGCACGGCCTCGCGCTCCAGCAGCTCGGCCAGTTGCCGGTCGTCGTAGCGGGCCATGGCCGTGGAAACGTCACGGTGGGTGGTCAGCCGCGTGTCCGTCATCGTGATCACTTTACTGACCGATGACCGCCACCCTTGCCTGGCGGCCACCCCGCCGCACTGCTTGCCGAGCTCGGCGAACTGGTCGTTGGGCTCTTGGCGGTCCCAAGCTGCGCCGTTCCAGGCACTGACCAGCTGGCTTCGGCGCCGAGGTGGTACTGCCGCGTTCGGGATGAGCGGCCTGAACCTAGCGCATCGCCGTGCCGGCACAAACCCCGAAATGGAAGCGCTGAGCGCGAGGGATCCCCAGCGCATCGGGAATTACTGGCTCGCCGGACGGCTCGGTTCGGGCGGGCAGGGCGTCGTGTACGACGCCGACGGCAACCGGGTCGCGGTCAAGGTGCTGCACGCGGCCGGCGATCGTGCGGTCCGCGACAGGTTCGCGAAGAAGCCGACGGCCGCGCGGCGGATGTCGTCGTTCTGGACGGCGCGCGTGTTGGCCGCCGATCTGGACGGGCGCAGGCCGTACCTGGTCTCGGAGTACGTGCCTGGGCGCGGCCGTGCGGGGCGGGCGCCGGTTCGGCGGCGACGACCTGTACCGGCTGGCCACGGCGGTGGCCACCGCGCTGACCGCGATCCACGACGCCGGGGGTCGTGCACCGCGACCTGAAACCGGACAACGTGCTGCTCGGGCCTGACGGCCCACGGCTGATCGACTTCGGTATCGCGCGCACGCTCGACATGTCGCTCACCAGGACTGGCGAGGTTTCGGGCACGCCGGCGTATATGGCGTCCGAGGTGTTCCTGCGGCTGGTGGCCGTCGGGGACGACGGGCACGAGGCCGGACGGTCGGCCTGGCATGACGAGCTGTTCGAGGGGCGCCCTGAGCGGGAGTCGGCGGCGGTCAGGCGGGTGCTGGACGCGTTCTCGTACGTGATCGTCACCGACGACGGCACGGTGTCCCTGTCGCGACCCGGCCTGCTGCGTGCCTGGCCGAGACTGCGCACGTGGGTGGACGCCGACCGCGGCGGGCTGGCCATCCTGAACGGTATCAACGCCGCGGCCCGCCACTGGGCCGAGAACGGCCGGCGCGACGGCGACGTACTCCAGGGCAGCCGCCTGGAGCATGCGCTGAGCTGGGCCGCGACCGGGCGCCGGCACGTCACGCTGACCCCGTTCGAACAAGACTTCCTGCGTGCCGGCACCGACCTCACCGGACGGCGGGCCAGGCGCAGGACGCTGACCTCGGTCGCGCTGGCCGGGCTGCTGGCGGTGTCGCTCGTGGCCGGCACCTTGCCTCCTTCCTCGGAAGGGGTGTGCAGGTCTGGGATCTGCGCACCCGGAATGGAGTGCTCGACCACCGCGCCGAGGGCGATCTGACCGACGTCCGCTTCGACCCCGATGGCAGCACGCTCCGGTACGTCGTGGACGACGCCGTCGTCAGCCTGGACCTGCGGCCGCGCACCCACGCGACGGCCGTGCCGGGATTGACCTACCTCTCTCACCGTCGATGCGGAGGACGAGGTGCCCACCGACTTCTTCGGAACGAAGCTGGCTCTCCAGAACGTCAACGGCGAGGTCACGCTCTGGGACGTTCGTACCCTGGCGAAGCTCTGGTCGGTGCGGTTTCCAGGGAAGGACGGCAGCCCCAGCGACGTGCACTTCACTCCAGACGGGCGCCGGCTCGCGATGACCGTCGCGTACAGGCGGAGCCCGGTGTTCAAGGAAGTGGTGCTCGACACCGCCGACGAAGTCGATTTTCTGGCCTTCTCACCCGACAGCAAGACGCTCGCCACTGTCTCGCCGCACGGCCTGCTCCAGCTCTGGGACATCGAGGCCAGGCGACGGCTCGGCGGGTCCTACCTGCTGCAGGAGGGCCAGCCGTGGTCGCTCGCGTTCAGCGCCGACGGGGCGACCGTGTACGTCGGGGTGGACGGGGCCGTCCGCGCGGTTCCCGTTGACGGAGAACGGGAAGCGCAGGAGGTGTGCGCGCGGGTCGGGCGCTCGCTGTCGCCCGCCGAGTGGGAGCGGTACCTGGGCGGAGCGTCGTACCAAAACGTCTGCCCTTAGCGGAAGGGGGCGGGCACCGGATGCCCGCCTCAAGCCCTCCGCAGGCGAGCTGTTCAGCCCCGGCAGTTCTCCCACTTCCTGCGGCCGCCCCAGGCCTCCACGCGGCCGCTCGGCCGAGCCGGACTCACAATCCCCTCCTGAGCCACAGGTCACGGGGTCTCGGTAGTAATGGCGCAGGATCCAACGGATATGTCGCCCACCTGTGCTTATGCAGAGGTCTCAGCCTGGTGGGGCAGACCTGAGCCCTGCCTATCAACGCAGGCCAGAGGCATATCTGTTGCAAAACGGGTCGCGCAGGCCCCCGACGCGGTGCGGCCCGCCTCGCCGCCGAGCTGAACGCAACGCGCTCCGCGAGGTCAACCGCGCGGGCGGTAGACGACCTTGTCCGTCGAGTGGCCGGGATAGACGACGATCAGATGCTCCTCCAGCGGCGCGTCGGGGTCGTTCTCGTCCCATGGCAGCGTGCGTGCGTGGACGCGCAGGCGGTAGTGGCCGGGACCGGCCACGGCCAGGTCGGGCAGTGGCCCGGCCGCCCCGCCGTCGCCGCCCTCGGGGTAGGTTGGCACGACCAGGCGGCCGCTGCGGCTGGCGATGCCCACCTCGACCACCTGGTCCCAGCCGGTGAGCCGGAGTGGCGGGGCGCGGTTGAATGCCTTGACCGTCAGGCACATTGCCGCGTCCCCGTTGGTCACGATGGCGGCGCTGCTGCCTGCGGCGTCGATGAACCCGTCCTCGATGGCGTCGAAGATGTCGGCGGCCTCGCCGTCGCCGCCGTAGATGTCCCCGGGATCGCCTGCGCTGTCGTCGCGGTCGTCGAAGACGGCGTAGCCGCCGCCTTCAGACAGCATGTACGCGGCCGTGCCCTGCCGCCTGGCCCGCGCCCTGGGCCATGGGTCGGCGCACCGGGCGTTGGCCGCGGCCTTCCACGTGGCCTCCTGCCGGTCGCGCTCGGCCTGCCGGCGGTCGGCGTCGGCGTTCTGCCGGGCGACGATGCCGGGGCACAGGTACTCCAGGGCCGCGGCCAGCTCGATGCTGTCCGCCGTGCCGCCCGCCCGCTCGTGCAGCGCGTGCCGTTCCCGATCGCCGGGCAGCGCGCACAGCTGCGCGCCGTAGGCGAGGACGCGCTGGTCGGCCAGGTCCTCGGGGAACATCGTGTCCGCCGCGAAGGTCTCACCCCTGGCCAGGCAGAGGAACGACCGCCGCCGCTCCTCGGGCCCGAGGCCGGTCGCGGGCCGGAGCCGGTCGCGGCAGCCCTCGTCCGCGGCCGTGTAGGTGAGCCAGGCGTCCTTCTCGGCGCCGATGAGGGCCGTCGGCAGCACGAGCACGACGGTGGCGGCGGCGAGCAGCCGCGGCATCCGCCCGGTTCCGGGCGCCGCGACGCCCGGGCCGGGCGCGGCGAGCTCGTGAGCGGTGCGCGCCGCCCACACGACGATCAGCCCGTCGAGCGCGTGCACGGCGAGCGACAGGCCGTCGAACGTCACCCGTCCGGCCTGGAGCAGCGAGTAGATCTGCGGCAGGAGGAGGGCGGTCCAGCCGATGGCGACCGTGGCGGCGCTGAACCGCTTGTCGCGTCCCTGCCCGGCTATGATCATCGCCTTGCAGCCGAGGGTCGCCATCGCCAGCAGGAGCGACGCCGTCAGCAGCGGGACTTCGGCGAACGGCCGCAGCGCTGCGGCCAGGACCCCGGTCAGGCCGAGCCCGAGGGCGATGATCCGGAACCGGGCCGTGACCCCGGCCAGGGCCCGCACCAGCAGGAACATGGTGGCGGTCCACACGGTCCAGCTCGCGGCGTACTCCGCGATGTCGGACAGGTCGTCGAGGAGCTCCCAGAGCAGCAGGTCGCCGGCCACGTCCGCGTAGAGCAGGCGCCGCAGCCACACCACATCGCGCGGCAGCGCCACGGCGCGCGGCGAGGCCGGGCCGCGCAGGATCTGCCACAGCGCCCACGCGTTGAGCACGCCGATCGCCGCGGGCAGAAGCCGCGCCCCGTCGTCCCACGGCCGGAAACCCGCCGTCGCGACGACGGCGAACCACCGCCCGCCGTCGTAGCCGGCGGCGACGGCGGCGGCAGTCAAGTAGAGCGCGACGGCGACGGCGGCCGGGCGCCCGAAGCGGTAGCGGGCGACGGCGGCCCGGGGTAAGGCGACGATGCGGATGATCTTATTGGACCGGCCGGGCCGGTCAGCCGGGACCCAGGTGGAACAGGACGGCGGCCACCCGCCGGTGCGACAACCCGTCCGAGTACTGCGACAACACCACGACCCCGACGGCGGGACGCGTGGCCCGGACGCGGTGCGCGGCCTTGTGCCCCTGGCTGAACAGCCCCGTCCCCGCGCCCTGTCGCTCGCGTTTCTGCGATCCGGGCATCCACGTCTGCGTCCTGCGGTCCCCGACGCAACATGATGTGAAGATCAGCTGCCATGCCTCACGTGACAGAAGAGGTCATCGCGTTCTGACCTGCGGGAATAGACCGTACACCCAAGATGACGATTGCGCCGGCATCGACGTCGTCGCCGAGCAGCACGGCGTGGCTGCGGCACGGGGCTCGGCAAGCTGGAGTTGGACGCCGTGGCCCGGAGCGAGCGCTCCGGGCCGGCGGCCTTCAGGAGGCGGGTACCGTCTGGGGCAGCCATGAGAACACCGCGCGCGAGCGGGGCTCGACCGTGACGCGCAGCCACTGGGTCGCCGTGACGCCGTAGGTCTCCAGCCTCGTCAGGTTGGGGACGCCCGCGTAGCCGGTCTCCACCTCGTACACGTGCTCGTCACCATGCACGAGCAGAACGGGCTTGCCGTACGCCTTGGCACGGTCGGTGATCCGGGCGCGGATCTCGGAGAATCCGGGGGTGTCGGTCGGCTCGGCCTGCATCAGGAGCAGCACGCCGGGTGCGTTCGTCTGCTGTGCGGTGTCGAAGGCGGTGTCGATCCAGTCGAGGGCCGCCGCCTTCCGCGCGGTGAACTCGGCCAGCCGCAGGTCAGGACGGTCGCCGCCCGGCAGTTGGGCCCATGGCGCCAGGTCGTTCTCGCTGCCGACCACGTGCACGGTCGCGAAGACGACGCCTTGCCGGCGGAACAGCACGTTCTCCTTGTAGGCGCTGTGCCGGCTGTCGGCGGCCTGGGTCCGCACGCCCATCGAGTTGCGGCCGAGCGTGTGACCGGCCTTCGGGTAGAAGAACGTGCGGACCGCCTCAAGCCGCTCTGTGGGCACATAGCCTCCCGCGGCCGTGCGGTGGCAGTCGGTCCACTCGTTGTCGCCGGGGGTCAGCACGAACGGGTCGTCGAAGGTGCCGAACAGTTTGGCCAGGTCGGCGAAGCGCGCGTCGTCACAGGTGGACGCGCCATCCTTGACGTCACCGGCGTGCAGGACGAAGCGGACGTCCGGGTCGGCGTTCACCGCGTCGACCAGCGCGGGGAACGCCGCTCGCTGGTCGGCGCCGTACGGGGTGTCGCCAAGCAGGGCGAAGCTGAGAGACGGGCCGCGGGTCTCCTGGGCATCGGCCGACGCGGGAGGGACGGTGCCGGCGACCAGGGCTGCCATCAGCGCGGCGACAGCAGCGGAAGATTTACGCATGGGCCGATTCTCCACATAGCCCAACAACCCGGACATTACGCCAAGTCGACAAGTCACCGACAGCTCGCTGACGTGGACGTGGCCGACCTCATCCCGGCCATCCTGACGACCTGCCCCGGCCTCCGCAGGGGCGGGGTCGCCGGTGAGTTCGGAGCCGAGCCGCGGATGGCGCGCATCGAAGACCATCACCGATAGCGCACAATCCCGACTTCATCACAAGAAGCCAGCGGGCCGGAGCGAATGATCCTTTCCTGGTTTCCGGCCCGACATACTGGTACGCCCCGACTCAGAAAGGGCAGCGCCATGTATCCGCCACCCCCCTCCTACCCTGGCTACCCGCCACCGCAGATGCCCTTACGCCCGGTCCGCGGCGTCGCCGTCTTCGCCGTGGTGGCCTTGGTGTGCGACTCGCTCATCGGCATCGTCGCGGCCGTGATCGATCTCTGGTACGCCTCGCTTGTGGACCGTATGATCGCCGACGTCGACTCCGTGCCCGAGGCGGAGATCGACACAGGCGATCTCGTCTACGGCCTGTCCGGCATCCTGGAGACGATCGTCTACGTCGTGGCCATCGTGGCGTTCCTGGTGTGGTTGTTCAGGGTCCGGGCGAACGCCGAGATCCTCTCACCCGGCGGCCACCGGCGCGGCCAGCCGTGGCTGATCTTCGGCTGGGTGGTGCCGATCGTCAACTTCTGGTTCCCGAAGCAGATCGTGGACGACATCTGGTCTGCCTCCGCCCGCGTCCCCTCGCCTCCTCGGGGGCTGTTCAACGCCTGGTGGGCGGCCTGGCTGATCGGCACCTGGGTGGCCAACGTGGCCGGCCGCCTGCTGTTCAAGGCCGACGAACTCGAGCCGCTGGCCGCCGCCGCGCGGTTCGACGTGGTGGGTATCGCGCTGATGCTCATCGCGGCCGTGCTGGCGATCGGTGTCATCCGCAAGATCACCGAGGCCCAGGAGGAGCACCGCTCAGCCGCCGCCGGCATGCCCTCTCTCGGCGGCATGGCTCCCGGCGTGCCCGGCGGCCACTACCCGGGGCACTGACGGCCGCTCCGCCGGGCGCCAACCGAGGACCGGGTCAGGGCCGCACGTCCATGGCTTGACGATGCACCGCCTGCTGGAAGCGTGTGCTGATGCCGAAGTCTCATTGGGCGCCCACGACCGCGGCACCCTCAGCTGGCCGGCGAACGACGAGGCGACCACCGTGGCGGTCTTCAATCGACCTCATTGGCCGCCCGTATGAGGCCGGCCGCGGAGCCGGCGCCCGCGAGAGGACTTGATCGTCGCCAAGGTGCCCCGCATCCTGGCCGAACGCTGCAGCACCTGCAGCCGCGCCTGCCGGGTGGCGGCCGACTGGCGGTGCTGCAGCCAGTTGGCGGTCACGGCTCAGGTCGGCCGGTCCAGGCCGTCGGTACCGCCGATGTCGGTGCCGGGTACCTCTCCTCCATCGCGCCGGGCACGGCCCGGGCGACACCCCGGCACTTCACGACCTGAACGCCAAGGTATGCGCCGTCCCCTTCGCCAAGATGCCCGAACGGTTCCGCCTGCACGTGAAGTACTTCGCCTGGCTGTTGATCAACGATGAGGGGCCCCAAGCGCAGGGCCTTCAACATGCCCGTCGACCGGCCCGCGATCCGCAGCACCGTCTCCACCGTCCGTAGCCTGCGCGCGTTCGCTATCTGGTTGGAGATCCAAGGCGTGGAGCGTTTCGCCGACGTCACCTACGACGACTTGGACCTCTACCTGGAGCACGTCAACACCACCGAGGAGTTCAGCCTCGAACACCGGATGGACCTGCTGCGCTGGTACTGGTCACGGCGAGAAGCTCTACCAGTGGAGGCGCGCCTTCCCGAATGGCCGCCCTGGCACGGCGAAATGGTCCAGGACTTGGTCGGCCGCCGCACTCACGCCACGACCAATCGCACGCACCGCATCCGCCCTGCCACGATGGAGGCTTTGCTGCTGTGGTCCCTGCGGTTCGTCGAGTGCTTCGCCGACGACATCCCCCGGCCTACCACGACTACGTGACGCTGAGCGCGCGCACCCCCAGAGCGCGGCGAGCACGAGGCACCGCCAAAGGCCGAGCCACCCGCACGAACTGTTGAAGAAGCAGCTGACCACGCTGCTGTCCCAGCCCAAGGCGCACGGGTTTCCGCTTCCGGGCCGTCGTCAGCCCGGCGGCGGTCTCATCGTGAACTACCCGCACCTGGCCCGCCTTCTCAACACCACCTCGCAGATGCGATACATCGAGGCATATCGACGCATCGTCGAGGTCAGCGGCATTCCGGCCGGAGACGACGCTTACCTCTATCAACCCATCACCGGGACACAGCGACCGTCCGCCCAGTCCAGAACGGGGTCGGCTCGGCCAGTGTCAAGTGTACTTGACATCGCGGCGGGCGTCTTCTACCGTGTCAAGTGTACTTGACTTCTCGCTCGCAGGAGGGGCAACTCGTGCAAGCACACAACGCGACCGGGGCCTATGGGGACTCGATCAAGACAACCGTTCGACTTGTACTCTGGACACTCGCCTGGGTGGCGACCCTTGCCTTGGCCAGGTTCGGTCCCGGACTCCTATGGGATTCGCAGCAGCCGGTGGCGAGCTGGACCGCGGTTGCCGCCAATCTTGTCGTCGGCATCGGATGGATCGTCGCCTTCGCGCGCTTTCTCCGCGGACTCGATGAGTTGCAACGGAAATTCTTACAGGATGCGCTGGAGGTCACCCTCGGAGTGGGGTGGGTCGGCGGATTCGCCTACGTCGTCGCGGACGCCGCCGACCTCATCGCCTACGACGTCAATATCGCACTCTTCCCCGTGCTCCTGGGAGTCGTCTACTCGATCGCCTTCGTCGTCGGCAAGATCAGATACCGATGAAGAACCGCATCAGGGAACTTCGGACCGAACGCGCCTGGACGCAGGCTGACCTGGCGCAGCGTGTCGGCGTGTCAAGGCAGACGATCAACGCGATCGAAACAGGGAAGTTCGACCCGAGCCTTCCATTCGCCTTCCGTCTCGCCAAGCTGTTCAACCTGAAGATCGAAGAGCTCTTTTTCGACGATCAATGAAGCGCCTCGGGTGTTGGCTGCACGAGCCGACCAAAGACATAGTCGCGACGGTTCGGGGATCGGGGACTTCGATGTCGGTGGGTAGTGAGGCCACAGAGACCTCAGGGAACCCAAGGCTTATCTCTTACACAGAGGGCGCGCAACCCACCCGCCGGACCCACGTGCGTACCTGCTGATAGAGACACCACATCTACACCTGACCACCCCGGCCGGAAGAGACCAGGCCAGCGTCCGGACACGACCGCAGTACATCGCGGCCGGCGACAGGGCATCACCGGTCGGGGGCGAGGGCTTAAGACCTCGTTTCCCTGCGCGAGGTAAAAGGAAAGCCGTCCGTGTCACCAATTCCCTCCTACCGGGGGTATCCGTGCGATTAGGTCTGACAGTGCTCATCTTCGGTGCGGTCACGATGGCCACCGTGGCGGCGGGCGCGCCGGCGCCGGCCGGCCCGCGTGCCCTGGCCGGCACGCCCGAGCCGGCGGTCGCCGAAGCCGGGACGGCGCCCCCCGCCTGGGGCGAGTGCACGATGCCGCCGCAACCTGGCATCGAGCGCGACCCGCGCCAGCAGTGCGCGACCTTGAAGGTGCCGCTGGACTACCGGGCTCCGCGTGGGCGGACCATCGAGATCACCATCTCCCGCATCGCGACCGCGCAGCCCGGGACGCGCCGCGGGATCCTGCTGTCCAACCCCGGCGGTCCCGGCGATCAAGGCCTCGACCTGCCCAGCGCGCTGGCGACCGTGCTGCCGCCGGAGGTCCTTGATCAGTACGACCTGATCGGGTTCGATCCGCGAGGAATCGGCCACAGCACCCCGGTCACCTGCGGGATCGACCCCGCGACCCCCCGGTCGCATGTGTTGCCCTACCCGGCGCCGGACGGCGGCATCCAGCGCAATGTCACCTTCGCGCGAACCACCGCCGCCGCCTGCGCCGAGCACTCCGGCGACGTGCTTCGGTTCATCACCACGGCCAACACCGCCCGGGACATGGACCGCATCCGAGCCGCGCTCGGCGAGCCGAAGCTCTCCTACTACGGCATCTCCTACGGCACCTACCTGGGATCCGTATACGTTTCGCTGTTCCCGGGCCGCAGCGACCGGATCGTACTGGACAGCGCCGTCAATCCGGGCCTGGTGTGGCGGGACATGTTTCGGACCTGGAACGAGGCGGTCGCGCTGCGCCTGCCCGACTTCCTCACCTTCGCAGCCGAGCGGGACGCCGTCTACCACCTCGGCGCGACACCGGATGAGGTGCGGCGTACCTACGACCGCCTGACCGCGGCCCTCGACGAGCGGCCCCTGCCGAACCCGGGCGGCCCGGAGATCGACGGGAACGCGCTGCGCGAGATCACCCGGTCGATGCTCTACCTCGACATCGCCCTGCCGAGCCTGGCCGAATTCTGGCAGGCACTGGCGGAGGCCGTCTCCACAGGATCAGCCGTGGACGCCGCCGCCGTGGCGCGCCTGGCCCGGCTGGGCTCCGCCGGGGGTGTCACGGCCGGCGACCGAGCCGGGACGGCGGACGTACCGGCGGACAACCGCATCGCCGCTCTCTACGCGGTGATCTGCGATGACGCCGCCTGGCCGCGTGACGTGGCGTTGCACGCCCGGCAGGTCGCGGCTGCCCGGCAGGCGTGGCCCGTGACGGCGGGCATGCCGTCGAACCTCTGGCCATGCGCGGCGTGGCCGACCCGGCCGGTGGAGCCGCCGGTGACGGTCACAGGCAACGGGCCGCGCAATGTGCTGATCCTGCAGAACACCCGCGATCCATCCACGTCCCTGCGGAGCGCGCGCGGCCTGCGCGCCGCGCTCGGACGGCGGGCCGCCATGATCACCGTCGACCAGGGCGGCCACGGCGTGTTCGGACTGGGCAGCTGCGCCGACGAGGCGACGAACACCTTCCTTGCCACCGGGGCACTGCCGGCGCGGGACCGCTTCTGCCCGGCTCCGTCACCGGCCGGCGACACCGTACGCTCCGCGGCCGTTCCGTACATTCGTCCTGGGTGGCCGCTGTAGTACTACCGTGCCGCACCGAAGCACCCGTCGAGTCCGGCTGGGACAGGGACCTGGCCTGGCTGATGGCGGCTCGGGACGGCACAGTGACGCCAGTGGCCCGACTGAATAAGGCCGGGCCCAAAGGCACACATGACCGCCCGGATCCGGTCGCGAAGGCCGAGCTTGGCCGGCACGTTGCCGACATGGATCTTCAGGTGTCCTCGCCGACCACCAAGGCCGCGGGCGATCTCCGGGCTGGACGAGCAGGGCGAGGGTTTCTCGCTCACGCCCGGTCAGGCTGTCACCGGGGCACCTCGACCGGCGGGGCAGACAAGGGCCTCATGGGGCCTCCCCCAAGGCCAGGTAGTTAAGGGGATTCGGTTCTTGTCAATCGGCTGAGGCGTGCAACGGACTCCTGTAGATCAGATGTCGGCGAAGATCATCTGAAG
>NZ_JBITHZ010000004.1:650608-745197 GCF_044458585.1 Nonomuraea sp. NPDC050451 | reverse complement strand
TCGACGGCTTCGGGGTTCCGCTCGGGGTCGAGCGAGTACAGCGCGCACAGGTACGGCGGCAGGGTCGCGTGTTCCAGCTCGATCGCCCACTGCAGATGTTCGCGGAGGCTGTCGAGGGTGTCGATCCGTGTTCGCTGTGGTTCCAGGTGTTTCATCGGTGTCCTGTCTCGGTTGTCGGAAGGGGGGCGTTTCACGCGACGTGATCGCCGGGCCGGGAGCCGTCCTCCAGCGTCTCGACCGCGTCGAGCAGGCCCCGCAGGGCGATCTGCTCGCGCTCGGCGTCCGTCGGGTCGAACAGCCAGTCGGTGACCGGCAGTTCGGCGACCTCCTCCGGATGGCTCGACTCCACCAGGGTCACCTCGGCCTCGACCTCGATCTGGAGCTCGTACAGAAAGTCGTCCTCGCCGTTGGGAGCGCTCATCATTCCTCCATGCGTTGCTCGGGGCGCGCTACTTGCCGGCGGTGGCCCAGTCGCGGTGGCGGATCGTGCCGAGGACCGCGCCCTCGCCCGGCACCAGCGTCCGCTCGCCCGGCACGCTGCCGTAGTAGCGCGCCTGCGGATTGCTGACCACCGTGCGCGCGTCTCCCCAGGCGGCCAGGGCGTCGCGGAAGAACTCGTCCATCCGGACGTTCTCGGGGCCGCCCACCTCGACCCGGCCGTTCAGCGGCTGCCCCACCGCGACCCGGCCGACCGCCTGGGCGACCTCCTCACCCGCGATGGGCTGGAACTGCACCGGCGCGATCCGCACCGTGTCACCGTCGGTGGCCGCGTCGGCGATGGCGCGCACGAACTCGAAGAACTGCGTCGCGTGCACCAGCGAGAACGGGATCCCCGACTTCTCGATCAACTGCTCCTGCACGATCTTCGCCGCGAAGTAGCCGTTGTCCGGCATCCGCTCCGTCCCCACCACCGACAGCGCGACGTGGTGACCGACCCCGGCCGCCGCCTCGGCGGTCTCGAAGAACTCCATCACCGCGGCCTTCATGGCGCACCCTCTCTGCCCGCCGGGGCACCCGTGTGCCAACCGGTCGTCAGCTAAGACAGGGCAGCCTTCGGGCTTGTGACAGTCGCCGCCGAAATTCCTCGCTGTCAGTGCTGGACGCCGATGACGGACAGCAGGCGGAGCTTGTCATGGCTCTCGCTGCCCGATGGCGCGGTGTACACGACGAGCATCTGGGTCTGATCGGGATCGATCAGCCTCTGGCAGTCCAGTTCGAGCAGGCCCAGCTCCGGGTGCTGGATGCGTTTGGGCGGGCAGTACAGGCCCGTGATCGGTTGCTCGCGCCACATCGCGGCGAACTCGGCGCTCCCGGCGAGCAGCGCGTCGACGATCGCCGTCACGCGCGGGTCCGTACGGTCGCGCGTGTAGAGCTCGTGCAGGTGCGCGGCGATGAGCCTGCTGTGCGGCGGATGGTCGTCCTCGGGAAAGATCGACCGCGCGGCAGGGTCGGCGAACCACCGGTAGAGGACGCTGCGGGCCATCCCGGTACGGAGGCTCTCGTCGCCGATCAGCGCCCTCGACAGCCGGGTCTGCTTCAGCGTCTCTCCGAGGTAGTTCACGACCTGGGCGGCGGCGTCCTCCAGGCCGTCGAAGATGCGCATCATGCCGGGATTGATGTGGTCGGCCCGCAGAGTCCGCTGCGGGACGGCATAACCCCCGAGCCGGAACAGATGATCACGTTCCTCCAGGGACAGCCGCAGGCCGCCGGCGATGGCGGCGAGCATCTGCTCCGACGGGTGCGGCCCCCGCCGCTGCTCCAGCCGGCTGTAGTAGTCGACCGACATGTCGGACAGCACGGCGACCTCCTCGCGCCGCAGCCCACCCGTACGCCGCCGCCCGCCACGAGGCAGCCCCACGTCTTCCGGCTGCAACGCCTCCCTGCGGCTTCGCAGGAACTCGGCGAGTCGGGCCCGGTCCACGATGATCGTCCTCCTTCGCGCGCTGCCGGCCGCCGGCATCCTCGAGTATCGGGGCCCCGTCCCCCCGTATCCATGTTCTGCTGATCCCTGGATAGAGACGACATTCCTCCCCGGGAGCCCCGCTGCCACGGTCGTCCCATGAGCAAGACAACCCACTGGATCGGCGGCCGGAGCGTCGCCGGATCCGCTCACCTGATCGACGTGGTGAACCCGGCCACCGGCGAGGTCATCGCCCAGGTGCCGGACGGCACCACCGCCGACCTCGACCAGGCCGTCGCCGCGGCGCAGGCGGCCTTCCCCGGCTGGGCCGCCACCGACCCGTCCGAACGCGCGCATGTCGTAGGGCGCATCGCGGAAGGACTGCGCGGCCGAGCCGAGGAGATCGCCACCACGATCACCGCCGAGATGGGCGCGCCCATCACGCTGTCCCGCGCCGCGCAGGCGGCCTTCCCGGTCGCGGTGGCCGCGTCCTTCGCCGAGCTCGGCGCCGGTTACGAGTGGACGGAGCAGATCGGCGACTCGCTGGTGGTACGCGAACCGATCGGCGTCGTGGGCGCCATCACGCCCTGGAACTTCCCCCTCCAGCAGATCGTCTCCAAGATGGCGCCCGCCCTGCTGGCAGGCAACACCATGGTCTTCAAGCCGTCGGAGATCGCGCCGCTGACGGCGCCGATCCTGGCCGAGGTCGCGGCCGAGGCGGGGCTGCCCGCCGGGGTGTTCAACGTCGTCCACGGCACCGGCCCGACCGTCGGTGTGGCCATCGCGGCGCATCCCGGCATCGACATGGTCTCGTTCACCGGCTCCACCCGTGCGGGCCGGCAGGTCTCCGCCGCGGCCTCGGAGACCATCAAGCGCGTCACGCTCGAGCTCGGCGGCAAGTCGGCGAACATCATCCTCGACGACGCCGACTTCGCCGAGGCGGTCGCTCATGGCATCGCCATGGTCCTCACCAACGGCGGCCAGGTCTGCGGTGCGTGGCCGCGGATGCTGGTGCCGGCGTCGCGGCAGGAGGAGGCGGTGGAACTGGCGGTGGCCGCCGCCGGCGCGTACGTCGTCGGCGATCCGACGGACGAGGCCACCGGCATCGGCCCGATGGCCTCCGAGCAGCACCGGCGACGGGTGAACGGCTACATCGAGCGGGGCGTCGCCGACGGCGCCCGGCTGGTCTTCGGCGGTCCGGGCCGGCCCGACGGGCTGGAGGCAGGCGCGTACGTACGGCCGACGATCTTCGCCGACGTCGCGCCGGACGCCGTGATCGCCCAGGAGGAGATCTTCGGCCCCGTCCTGACCATCATCCCGTACACTGGCGACGATCAGGCCGTGGAGATCGCCAACAGCACGACGTACGGGCTCACCGGCGCAGTGTTCGGCAGCCCCGATCGCGCGATGACGATCGCCCGCCGGCTGCGTACCGGCCAGGTGGACGTCAACGGCGCCGGCTGGAACGTGCTCGCGCCGTTCGGCGGGTACAAGCAGTCGGGCAACGGCCGCGAGTTCGGCCGCCACGGTCTCGAGGAGTATCTCGAGACCAAGTCCATCCAGAGCTGACCGCGGAGATCTCCCGGAACTGTCACCTGCCGCCGGGCTGTCCGCACTGCTCAAGGGGTAGGCGGCAGGTGACAGTCGAGGGGGGCGATGGCAGTGGCGGATCCCGGGCCGGGCGATCCGGAGGATCTCCAGCAGGCGGCGGCGGTGTTCGCCGGTGTGCGACCGCGGCTGTTCGGGATCGCCTACCGGATGCTGGCCAGCGCCACCGAGGCCGAGGACCTGGTGCAGGACGTCTGGCTGCGCTGGCAGGCCTACGACCGCGCCACCGTGAACGACCCCGCCGCGTTCCTGGCCACCACGACCACCCGGCTGGCGATCAACGCCACACAGTCCGCCCGCGTACGCCGCGAGACCTACATCGGCCCCTGGCTGCCCGAACCCGTCGACACCGGCGCCGACCCCTACCTCGGCGCCGAACGCGGCGAGGCCCTGGAATTCGCCGTCCTGCTGCTCCTGGAACGCCTCTCCCCCACCGAACGCGCCGCATACGTGCTGCGCGAGGCGTTCGACTACCCCTACCGGCAGATCGCCGACATCATCGAACTCAACGAACCCGCCGTACGCCAGCTGGTCAGCAGAGCCCGCAAACGCGTGCTCGTCGAACGCCGCACCCCCGTGACCAGAACCGAACAACGCAGGCTGCTGATCGCCTTCGTCGCCGCCGCCCGCTCCGGCGACATGACCGCGCTGGAAGAGCTCTTCGCCGCGGACGTGATCAGCTACTCCGACGGCGGCGGCGCCGTACGCGCCTCCCGGTTCCCCGTGGTGGGCGCGCCGCGGGTGGCGAAGTACGTACGGGCGTTCGCGAGCCGGTTCTGGGCCGGTGTGGACGTGGCCTGGGCGAGCACGAACGGCCAGACCTCCGCGCTGCTGAGCCGCGACGGACAGGTGTTCACGGTTCTCACCGTCAGCGCCTCGGACCAGGGCATCGACCAGGTGCTGTGGATGATGAACCCCGCCAAGATCACCGCAGTGTGAGCCGTGGAAGGTCACGACTCGCCGGTGGTGGCGAGCCGCGGGCCCTGACGACGCGTCCCGATGGCCGCGGTCGTGATCGTGACGGCGACCAGCAGCACGCAGATGGCCGTGATCGTCGCGACCACGGCGGCCACGCCGATCCAGGGCGCCGCGAGCGGCAACAGCAGGACGGCGGCGACGCAGCCCAGCACCGCGGCGGGATAGATGACGGGCTCGGCGGCGACCAGCGCGTGCGCCGCCCACAGCAGAGCGAGATACACACCGACCGGGATGGCGACCGCGTAGCCGAGTGCCTGCGGCGATGCCGCGACCGCGTGCCCGCTCTGCTCCACCGCCACCTCCAACCCCGCGCCGAGGGCCGCCAGTGCCGCGAAGATGCCGTAGTGGCCGTACCCCCACAGGTACGAGCGATGCCGGCGGTCGCTGAGCCCCTCCCCCGCCTCGATGAGGAAGTACAGCCACCAAAGGGCGAACAGCAGGACGAGCCCGCAACCGGCGATGACGACGAAGGTCGCCCTGATCTCGCCCGCTTCGAGCGCTCCCTCGACTCCCCTGCTCGCGGCCAGCACGCTCTCACCGAGCAGAATGATCGTGAACAGGCCGTAGCGCTCGGCGATGTGGTGCGGGTGCCAGGTGGTGGGCCTGGCCCGTTCCGCCCACCGCGGCACGGCGAGTTCCAGTACGTCCAGGAAGAGGAGGACCGGCAGCCCGAGGAAGGCGGGCAGGACGCCCGTCTCCGCGAGCACGTAACGGAGCGCCCAGCCCGTCGTCACGAGGCTGATGCCGGCGGCGTAGCGCAGCGCGGTGCGGCGGCGGGCCGGGTCCTCGAGACCGGCTCGCAGCCATTGGGCGACGAGCCCGATCCTCATGATGACGTAGCCCAGGGTGATGATCCCGTAGTCGGAATGACTGAACGCGGCGGGCACGCCGGCGGCGAGGGTCAGCACGCCGGCCATCTGCACCATGGTCAGCAGCCGGTAGGCGACATCGTCGGTGTCGTAGGACGAGGCGAACCAGGTGAAGTTCATCCACGCCCACCAGATCGCGAAGAACACCTGCAGGAACGGGACCACTGCGGCGAGACCGTGACCGTCGGCGATGTTGTGCGCAAGCTGGGCGGTGACGACGGCGACCGCGACCACGAAGGTGAGGTCGAACAGCAGCTCGAGCTGGCTCGAAGCGCGGTGCGGCTCGTCGATGGGGCGGGCGCTCATCCGGACCCGAATTCGGATGGTGGTGCCGATGGGTGCCAAGGTCTCGCTCCTGTCGCTCCGCAAACGTCCGGTCCGTCTGTAAGACAGGGCGACACCCCGGTCTGTGACAACACGGCATCAGAAGCTGTCACAGATCGCAAGGCTGTCCTGTCTGAGCCGGCAACCGAACACCAGCGACATCGACCTCAACGGCCTGCCGTTGGCTCGCTCACCTGGTCAGAGGCGCTGCTGACCGTCCTTCAGGCTCACCTGATGTCCGATTTCCTCATCCTCGGCCGCGGTCAGCACCACCTGCAGGAGCCCGGGGAAGCGAGCCTGCAGATCCTGCGCGCGCAAGGTCACGAAGCAGCGGGTGCCCTCCTGACGGGTGCGGGTCAGCCCGGCATCGCGCAGCACCCGTAGATGGTGGCTGAGCGTCGACTTGGCCACCGGCGCCTGCAACTCACCCCACCCGCGCTCCCGGCCGTCGGCCAGCACCCGTACCAGGCCTACCCGGATCGGATCGCTGAGCGCGGCCATCACCTCGGTCAGCCCGATCTCGCCCACTTCGGGGTGCCGCACTTGCCTCATTCCGTCATGGTAGCTTGTTCGATGTTTCACGAACAACGAACAAAGGAGGGTGACGTGACCGTCCCACCCGCCAGTCACCTGCAGGACCACGTCGCGATAGTGACCGGAGCCGGATCCGGGATCGGCCGTGCCATCGCGATCGCCCTCGCCCGCGCCGGAGCGCACGTGCTCGGCGTCGGCCGCCGCGCCGAAGCCCTGCACCAGACCGCCGCCCACCATCCGGGCATCACCGCCCTGCCCGCCGACATCACCTCCGCCGGCGCGCCACAGGCCGTCGTCGAGGCGGCCGTCGACCGCTGGGACCGCCTGGACGTCCTGGTCAACAACGCCGGCGCCACCGCCGTCATGCCGCTGGCCGACACCGACGCCGCGCGCATCGCCGACCTGCTGGCCCTCAACGTCACCGCACCCAGCCTGCTCGCCCACGCCGCGCTGCCGCACCTGCGCACCAGCCGCGGCACGATCATCAACATCTCCAGCACGTACGGCCACTGCCCCCTGCCGGGCGCCGCCCACTACGCCGCCACCAAGGCCGCGCTGGAGCAGTTGACCCGCAGTTGGGCGCTGGAGCTGGCCACCGACGGCATCCGCGTCAACGCCCTGGCTCCCGGCCCCACCGAAAGCGAGGCCCTGACCGCCGCCGGTCTGTCTGACGCCGTTGTCGAGCAGATCAAGCGCGAGGAGGCAGCCCGTATCCCGCTCGGCCGGCGCGGCACTCCCGAGGAGGTGGCCGCCTGGATCGTGCACCTCGCCGGGCCGGCCGCCAACTGGATTACGGGGCAGATCCTCACCATCGACGGTGGCTTGGAGTTGACGAGCGGCTGACCCGCCAAACGGGCCGCCGTGGTACGGCAATCCGGCGTGCACGTGAGCCTCCTCACCGGCATAGCGATCGTCTACGGGGCTCATACAGGACCCATGATCGAATCGGCTGGCCTTTCGTCATCCCCACGCTCGCCGCGGCAGGCCATCTCCTGAATGCCGGAAGCATCGTGGGGCCGATCGGGTAACGACCGATCGATCAGTTACGCGGTCAACCGGCCGGGGCTGCTCCTTTGGCAGGGTGGGCGTCAGTCGGCCCACCGCCTCGCCGGTCAACGGGTGGGCGTCAGTCGGCCCACCTGCGCCGTACGCCGCCTCGCCACACCTCCTCGATGGCTCGCGTAGCCGTGATGTCCGTGGTCGGGTCGCCGTTCACGAGCAGCAGGTCGGCCCGGAGGCCAGGGGCGATGCGGCCCCGGTCGGCGAGGCCGAAGAGGCGGGCCGTGGTGCCGGTGGCCGCCGCCAGCGCCTGCTCCGCCGTCCAGCCCGCCTCCGTCAGCAGGAGCAGCTCGTGGTGGAGCCCCGCCCCATGCACCGGCCCGAACGGGGTGCAGTCCGTGCCCGCCAGCACCGGCACCCCCGCCCGCCGCAGGGCCGCGGCCGCGTGCGAGGCGTTCATGACGCCCTGGGAGTGCATGGGGATGTCCGCCCACTCCCGGCCGAACGTGGCCTTCGAGCGGTCCGACATGCGCGCGGCGATCCGCGGGTCCCGCAGCAGCTCCTGGCCGTTCGGGTCGCCGGTGACGGCCTCGATGTAGGTGATCGTGCTGATCACGAACGCGTCGTACGAGGCGATCCTGGCCGCCGTCTCCTCGGCCTGCTCCTCGTTCACGTCGGAGTACAGGTGCGCGAGCCCGTCGGCGCCGGCGTCCAGGGCGACGATCGCCTCCCTGGCGGTGACCGTGTGCGCGATGACCCGCAGGCCGGCGGCATGCCCGGCCTCGACCAGGACGGCGGCGAGCTCGGGGCTGAGGGCGGGCAGCCGCATCCCGGACGACCCGCCGTCGTCGATGGCGATCTTGAGGTAGTCGACGCCCTCGGCCAGCCGCGCCTCCACGAACGCCTTGGCCTCGCCCGAGTCGGCCACCGTGTCGAGGGCGCGGTCCGTGCCGAGGGCCTTGAGCAGGTCCGCGGTCATGATCTGGGTCGGGTGCCCGTGAGGGGCGGTGGCGATCATGCTGGAGCTGCGGATGTCGGCCACGTCGTCGCGTTCGGCGGCCTGCCGGCGCTGGGCGGCGAGGAGCGGCGGCAGGTTGTTCATGTCGAGCTCGGTGGTGACGCCGAACGTCAGCGCCTCGGCCAGGTCGCCCTCGAAGGCGTGCGTGTGCGCGTCGATCAGGCCGGGCAGCAGGGTATTCCCAGTGCCGTCGATCTCGACGTCCACGGGGCCGCCGGCCGCACGGATACGGTCGCCGTCGATCTCGGCGTCCACGAGTCCGGCGACCGCGCCGATGCGTTCGCCGTCGATCACCACGTCAGCAGCAGGCACGGTCCGCTCGCCGTCGAAGACCCGGACGCCACGGATCAGGGTACGCATACTTCTCCCCAGATAATTCGACATCTAACTAACTTTGAACCGAATAGTACGACCTCGAACTACAGCAGAGCAAGCACGCGAACGGCCCGCGCCCCGAGGACGCGGGCCGTACAGAATCACGACCTCAGTGCGAGAACGCCTGGAACTCGGCCGCCCTCACCTGCTCCCGCTGCGGGCTGGCCGTGGCGCAGTCCGTCGCGGAGCTCGGATCCTGGTCCTGCTCACCGGCGTACAGCGGGTTGCCGGTGCACTGCGTGCTGAGCGCCCGGAACATCAGATGCGTGGCACTGGTGGCCCGCACGTCGAACGACTTGAAGATCATGTTGGCGCCCCGGGGACGCGGCAGCCCCGACTTGAAGGCGTCCGAGGGGCTGGTGTAGATCTTCGTGAAGTTCGCCGGGTCGGTGCAGCCCGAGCTGCAGGCCAGCACCTCGAACGAGCGCAGGCTGGAGAAGCGGTTCTGCCCGCCCGGGTCGGCCGCGTCGTTGACGTTGGGCCGCAGCATGGCGCTCACCTGCACGCGGCGGACCTTGACCGGCGCGTCGCCCGCCAGGTCCACGACGACCGACTTGCCGGCGGGCGCGCCGGTGAGCGAGGCCCAGTTCGTGGCCTCGGTCTCGTCGATCAGCTTGGCCTGGTTGACGCCGTCGCCCGTGGCCGTCGCGCCGCCCGCCGCCGAGGCGAGGTTGCGGGTCAGCGGCAGCGGGAGCGGCAGCTGCACGCCGCCCACCACCACGAACTTCAGCCGAGTGTGCCCGAACCCGTTGCCCGCCACGATGAACGAGTACACGCCGGGCGTCATCTCCACCGTGTCGCCCAGCGGCGTCGCCGGGTCGGTGTCGGCGACCGGGACGGCGCGGCCCTCGTAGTCGCCCACGTACAGCCGCAGCGCCGCGTCCTTCGCCTCACCCAGCGGCTTGAGCTGCAGCGAGCCGTTCTTGCCCGCGGGGTTGACGAAGCTCGGCGTCGGGTCGGCGTCGTTCGGGCCGTTGCTGGCCGCGCCCTTGCCCAGGCCGTGCTCGGCGAACGCGCGCCACATGATGTCCTGGTTCTTGCCGCCGAACCGCATCGCGTCGGCCGCGAGCAGCGCGTCGCGGTGGTCGACGTAGCTGACCGCGCCCGAGGCCATCAGCAGCAGGGCGTCGAACGACAGCTGCGCCCAGCGCCGGTTGCCCGGGCACCGCTCGACCGGCGTCTGCCCGTCCGCGCAGGCCCGCTGCTGCCTGGCCGTGCCGTCGCCGTACCGCTTGACGAACGCCGCGCGCACGTCGAACTGGGTCGCCGACCAGATCTCGCCGTCCGCGTGCACCTGCTGGCCGACGATGTCGTACGCGACGTCGCTGTAGTTCAGCGGCGACTTGGACATGTCGTAGTTCCTGATGCCGCGTTCCTTGTCCCCGGTCACGTAGCCGCCGGTCACGTACGGGGTCAGGCCCGACGGGCGGAAGCCGTACTCGAAGAGGTGCTCCATCGCGAACAGGTCGGAGGTGCTCTCGTTCATGGCCCCGGCCTGGGCGCCGCTCCAGCCGGCGTTCGGGCCGCCGATCATGCGGCCGGAGATCGCGTGCGTGTATTCGTGGCCGATGACGGACATGTCGTAGTCGCCGTCCACGCAGGGCGAGTAGAACGAGCCGGCGATCGGCTGCCACAGGTACATGTTCGTGATCGGCGCGATCCCGTCAGGGCCGGTGATCTGGTTGGCGTTGTCGCGCACGGACAGCACCCGCGCGCCCGCCTGCGCGTTCCCCTGCTCGGGGTCGCCGCCCAGGCCGCCGCGAGCGCCGTTGTCCGCCTGCATGTTCCAGGCCGTCTCGGTGAAGCCGAGCCGGTACGACCAGTCGTGCATGCGGTTGTGCATCGCGTTCAGGTTGGCGATGGCGGCTTCCAGGTCGTTCTCGCCGTCCTGGTCGAACACCGCCGGGTCGCACTTCGACTCGTGCCAGGTGTTCTTCCAGGGGAAGAGGTAGTTCCTGCTCGGGGTGAGCACGTTGGTGCGGGTCCCGACGGTGAACGGGTCACCGCTCGCCCGGTTCTCGGTCGTCCTGGTCGAGTTGCCGGCGCTGGTGTTCGTCGAGGCGTCCGTGGCGTGGTCGACGTCCCACGCCTTGCCGGTCGCCGGGTCACCGCCGGTCACGTAGTCGCAGCCGGGACCCGCCGCGAAGCACCACGTCTGGCGGGTGTCGCGGGAGGAATAGTCGTCGCGCGGGTTCGCCGGGAAGGCGTCCCAGCGCGGATTGTCGGGGTCGAAGTGGTCGACCAGGTTCTCCCGTACGAGGATGGCGCCGCTGACCGCGTCCACGTGCGTCGTGTACCCCGCCGCCTCGCCGCGCGAGCCGCCGATCAGGACCACCTGGTACGCGCTGTGCACCCCGTCGGGAGCGGGCACCGCCACCGGCGTGGCCTGCTTCGTGGTCGCCGTGGCCAGGTCGACGCCGCCGTCCCTGGCCGCGATCTCCAGCGCCTGCTGCGCGGTGATCGTCGCGGCCGGGGGCGCCTCCGTCTCGCGGGACAGCGAGGAGGTGACGTGCCTGATCTGGCCGTTCACCACGCCGACCGCGACGAGGCCGTCCACGCCGGCCGGCAGGTCGCCGAAGCGCTGGCGCAGCAGTACGGCGTGACCCGCGCCGACGGGGTTGACCGCGACCCGCTCCAGCGCGTCCACCGCCTGCGCGGACAGGCCGAAGACGGCGGGGTTGTTCTTGAGGTACGTGCGGGCGGCCTGCTCGGGATCGGACCCGAGTCCTTCGGCCAGCGGTTCGGCGCTGGTGACGGCCGCCGGAGTGCCGAGAGCGTTCCAGCGGATCTCGGCCGCCGCCCCGGCACTGCGGGCGTTCAGTCCGGCGGGCGGGGCGACCCGGCCCTGCCGGTTGTCCACGTCCGGCTTGCCGTGCTCTTCGGCCTGGAAGTCATGGATGGGGGCCTGCCCGCCGGGTTCGCCCTGGGCGGGCCCTGCGAGGGGTAGGGCCGACGCGACGAGCGCGACGGCAACGAGTGCGCTGCGTAACCAGGACACGGTTCCCTCCTGCGTCTCAGGGATGCGCGGATTGCACGCATCCCGCAAGAGGTAACACCCAGTCAGAGGGCTGGCAAGATCTCAGTGCGGGACCGGTGGCCGGCGCCTCGACGGACCATAGAGCCGTTCTCGAAACGACGCCCTTACATGGCATGAGGGGTTGAGCCCGCCGCGCCCGGCGCAGTTCCCGCACTGATCATTCAACCTGTCGTCCTGGAGCGGCCGCAACCGGATTTACCGGCTCGCGAACAGCGACGCGTACACCGGCCGCCCGTGCTCGGTGACCACCTGGCCGGCCAGCCCGTCGCCGGTCACGGTGGACAGCCGCAGGTCGAGGTAGCGCTCCTCCTCGACCGTGCGCACGTCACCGGCGGGCGCGGGCAGCCAGGAGGCCACCTCGGCCTGACGCGCGGCCCGGTCGCGCGCCAGCTCCGCGCGCAGCTCGGCCAGGCTGCCGGCGTCGTACGGCTCCGCGCGAGCCCGCTCGGGCTCGGCCCGCCAGGCGGCGACCCCGTACGCGAAGCAGACCAGCGCCATCCACACCTCGGCGAAGTACACCGGGTCGGGCGCCAGCTCCAGCCCCGCGAACCTGCCGCCCACGAAGAACATCGCGCCGAGCTGGCCCGGCAACAGCTCCAGGCGGCTCTGGAACTGGGTCAGCGTCGCCCGCTTGCGCGACAGGATCTGCTCCAGGTGGCCGCGCGACGGCAGCCCGCAGGCGGCGTTGAGCTCGGAGATGTCCGGCCACAGCTTGGCGTAGTCGTGGCGCCCGCGCAGCTCCAGCGCCTTGGCCCGCAGCTCGACCGGCAGCACGAAGAACCACTGGTCGCGGCCCTCCAGGTAGCCGCCCTGGGCGGCCTGGACGCAGCAGGCGTCGTCGAACCGCCTGGTCTGCCCGGCGCCCAGCAGCGCCGCGGAGCACAGGGCGTGGTTCTGGGCGGCGTCCTGGATGTAGCCGATGTGCAGCGGCACGATCGCCACGCCCTCGCGGGCGCCGTTGAGCAGCTCGACCTGGCCGTACCCGACGACCCGCTTGAGCTTCAGCCCGGAGCGGGGCGGGACGATGCCGGGCCGCTCGGGGCCCCAGATCGGCACCATGGTCAGCGCTCCGGCCCGCTGCGGCGTGCCCGCGCGGTAACCGCGCAGGTCGAGCGGCGCGGGCAGGAGCGTCTCGAGTGCGGTCATGTGCGTCCTCCTTCCAGTCGGCTCAGCATGGCCGTACGGATCCAGTCACGGCCGGGCGCGCAGTGGCCGAACAGCCACGGCAGCAGCCCGGCGAAGTCGTCCTGATGCCAGAACGGCCGGCGCGGCAGCCGCGGCGCCGGGTCGCGCAGGGTCAGGTCGTCGCCGGCGGTGAACGTGGCCTGGCAGAGCACCACCGGGGTGGTGACGCCCGCGCGGGGCAGCGTGGCCACGACCCTGGCCAGGTCGCCCGGCATGACGTTCTCGTAGCCGTCGGTCACGATCACCACCAGGTCGGGACGGGTGTCCAGGGCGTCCAGCAGCCGGGTCGCCAGGTCAGTCGCGCCTTCGGCGCTCTCGACCGTCGTGAGACGTTCGCGGACCTCGGCGCTCTCGACCGTCGTGAGACGTTCGCGGACCTCGGCGCTCTCGACCGTCGTGAGACGTTCGCAGACCTCAGCCAGGACCAGCTTCAGCGCCGCCGCCTGCGACATGACCGCCCACTCGCGGTCGCCGTACCCTCGCATGGAGCCCGACGTGTCGAGCACCACGGCCACGTGGCCGGCCAGGCGCGGCAGCCCGCGCGTCGCCTCGGCCACGTAGCCCGCCAGCGCGGGGCGCAGCTCGGCGGCCGGTCCGCCCTGGTAGAGGTGCACCAGCGTCGCGGCGATGTCGCCCCGGTTGGTCGGCGTCACGATCGGCGGGCGCTCCCCGACCTGGTCGAGCGGCGCCGGCGGCTCCTGCGGGGCCACCGCACCGTACGTGCCGGGCGCGTAGAGCGCGCGCACCCGCTCGATCGCCGCGGCCGGGTCGGAGGTGAAGCGCAGCAGGCTCCTGCGCAGCCGGCCGGAGCCGGTGTCGCCCTCCGCGATCAGACGGGCGCACCCGCGGGCGGTCGCCTTGCCGAGCGCGTGCTCGAAGCAGTCGACCAGCGCGGACCGGCGGGCCTCGATGAGCGCGTCGGCCTCCGGGTGCTCCAGCACGAACGCGACGACGGCCCGCGTGGTGTGCTTGTGGTTGGCGCGCACCCGCCGCAGCGCCAGGAGCGCGGTGACGGCGTACGCCGGTGGCAGGCCGAACATGAGCGCCCGCGTGACCTTGGCCAGGATCTCGCGGGTGCGCTCGTCCAGGCCGTCCTGCGAGGCGGCCAGCGTGCACAGCAGCACGCGGGCCCGCTGCCAGGGGAGCACACCGGGCACCAGCGCCAGCAGTGCGTATCCCTCGGGGTCGCTCAGCCGGGCACTGCGGTGGAGCTCCGCGTCGTCCCAGGCCAGATCGCCGCCCCTGGACAGGACCAAAGGGGCGTCGTGCGTCCTGAAATGCTGGAGAAGAGTCGGGGTGTCCACGTCATCGAGATTAAGGAATCCGGTCCGACGGGCGACACCTATTTTTGGCGGGTACGTTTCTTCCCGGCCGGAGAGATATGCGCGGACGCGTCAAGTGCTTTTTCGCAGACCGCCAATTCCGCGTCGGTGTAGGCGAGTAAATAGACGGTTTCGACGTGCCGGGGGCGGCCGTCGGTCAGGTGGGCGACAATGGCCGTCAGCATGCTCTGGACCGTGGACTCGACGTCGGCCGCCGCCTCGCCGGTCCCGAAGATGGGAAACACGATCGAGCCCGCCCGCCGCCCGCCGTCGGCGATCTCCTCCGCCCTCAGGAACACGTTGCGCACGCACGTGCCGAGATTGTCCACCCGGCGGTAGCCGACGCCCGCGGCCCCGTGGACGGCGGCGGCGTGCACGACGCCCATGACGCCGTTGCGCTCGGCGAGCTGGTGGGCCCCGGTCACGATGGCGGTCCCCGGCTCCACGGGCACGTTGGCGCCCACCCGCCGGCCGAGCTCGTCGGCCACGCAGTCCTCGACCACCCGCTCGGTCAGGGGATCGCGCCGCGCGCCCTCGTACCGGATGACGGCGGAGATCGACCGCTCGTGGAACCTGGACATCTGCATGTCGGTGTTCTCGGAGTTCACCCAGACGTCGACGTCCTTGACGTTGCGCAGGTCGCCGGTGATGAGCACGAGCCGCCGGGAGGGCCGGCCGTGAACCGTGTACTCGTACGTGCGCGTCTCCTCGATGGGCTGCGGCTGCCGCATCTTGGCGTGCGCGTCGATCTGCTCGCGCAGCGCGCGGATCTCCTTCCGGTATTCGTCGGCCCGGCCCGCGGTGCGCAGGGAACGCAGCCCGTACCACCAGATGAACGCCCACAGCCCGACGGCGCCCGTCATGGTGGCACCCTTGATCTCGGCGGAGAATTGGCTCTGCGGGAAGAATGAGAACAGGAGCGTGACGGGAAAGAGGGCGAGCAGGGTCCAGGAGATCATGTGCACCCGCTCGTTTCCACCGTCCGGCGAACGCCACTGCCAGGCGAAGGCACCGAGCCCGAGAACGAGACTGAACACCGCCGTAAGCAGAACAACGGGATCGGCCTTCATTCGCCCTCCCATCGGAAAAACGCGGGACGCGATTATCAGGCTAATACGTCACGCGTAAGTTGGTTGGGTAGGTGGGCCGAGCAGCACCCGCCCGTTGCCCGACTGGGTGGTGGGCCTGCTGACACCCACCCCGACCCCAAAGGCCCTCGCTCCGCTCGGACTGTCCTTCAAGGGGCGCGCCTGGCGGCGCACCCGCGCCTGAACGGCGCCATCGTGGCCCACCCGTTGACCTGCGATGCGGTGGGCCGCCTGATGCCCACCCCGGACCGGGTGCCTTCCGGTCCAGGTCGACCGATCGAGCATCGCGCATTTGTCAACCGGGGCGATATTGATCGCCCGTTACTCGGTCACCCGTTCGCTGCAAGGCGCACCGCATTAGGAGCCAGGAGATCACGATGCCCTTCCGAGGGGATCCTCGGTTGGGTGTTAAGTGGCGCCTGGATCGCACTCTGGGCTCTGCCCTAAATGGGCGTCATCTCTTCGTTTCTGTACAAGCCGCCAATCCCGCCGACGCGGCCGGACCGCGCGACTCGGCTGGATGTCGGCATCGAGCCAGGTCAGCCCACGAGCGCCATCGGTGGGCCCGTGCATCTGAACGTTCGAACCTCTCGGCGTGGACGCCGCTATATCGGCGATGAACATCCCCTACATCAGGGACTTCAGCATCAAGCGTCCAACTGCCGTACGCCAAGGACACCGACTATGAAGGAAATCAACCGCGCCTGTACCTTTGGGTGCAGAACGCCAGCACCGAGGGTGTAGTGGCGTGGCCCCACAAGATTGACGGTCAGGAGGTGCGGGACTTGAAGCGCCGCCGCCCGCATTGAGCTCATATGGGGTGTGCCAAGTGACGGCCAATAAGCTCTGCGCGGCGCTGAACCACTGGTCGCAACCGGCGGGCAGAGCCGCCGGCTACGCCCGGTGACGCGCCCCGCGTAACAAGCGATGGAACCTGCGAGGGCTTCTCGATGATCAGACGTTGAACTCGCCGTTGGTGGCGCCGTGGAGGAATGCCTTCCACTCATCGTGGGTGAAGACCAATGCAGGGCCAGTCGGGTTCTTGCTGTCACGTACGGCTACGACATTCGGCAGGTTGGTTGCCACTTCGACGCACTGGCCGGTATCGCCACTGGCGGTCGCCTTACGCCACTCCGCTTGATCCAGGTTCACTTCGACCATTTCCTTATCGCATCCCCTATTGCCTGTTGTGAGACTGTTTGTGGGTGTGCGTCCGCTCTGATGTTGTCATATCTCACCTTGAGTTGCGCTACTGCATCGTGATCACCGGTGACGTGGCCCGACAGGATCGAGTCTGCCGACACCACCTCGGTGCCGTCGCGTAGACGGGCGAGCGCGAATGCGCTGATCATGCCGACCACGCACCCGGCCGCGACAGGCACCAGTTGGATGGTGATTCGCGGGTGCTGCGACAGTTTTTGCAGGTAGACAAGCTGATTCACGAGAACTGTCGGTCCTCCGATAGGACGGTCGAGCACGCTCTCGTCAATCAGGGCCAGGAACGCCGGAGGGGTCGGCCCGCCGAAGATCTGCATGCGTCGCGTTCGCGCCTGAACTCGCTCCTCCACAAGGTCGGGAGGGGATGTCGTGGAAAAGATGGCTCATGCGTACTCCGGGGTTTGGAGCAGCCCTGGGACCAATAGTGGATCCCATGATTGGAGGATGACCGCCTGAGGCTCTATCTCCTCCACCCAGCGTGCAAACCAGCCCAGGGTGGGCGACCGGGAGATTTGCCGGTACAGGTGGACGAAGTGGCCGTCAAGCTCGAAGGCTCGATCAGCCGCCTCTGCGAACTCAAGTGTTGGCGTTCGTCGCCCCCTTTCGACGTGGCTGATGAGGGAAGTGTGACATCGCATCCGGACACTTAGTGATATTTGAGAGAGTTTCACTTTCTTTCGATAATGCTCAAAGTCGGAGGCGAAGCGTGCCCGTGGGGACATCTGATCGTTGGTGTTGGTGTCCACTCCCATTCTCCGATCGTCGTGCCACCCATCCACGACCAGGGGCGTCGCAGTACTCAGCGATAGAGCGACAGATTTGTGACAGACAATACAGGACTTGCGTCTTCTTTTGTCGTTCGGTTTCGCCAGGTGGCGGCTCTGCTGGTCGCAAATATTGCCCATGCTTAGGTTGCACGCAACCACGCAAGACGCGGCTTCCGTCGCGTGCGGCGAACAGATACCTGAGCCCGATGCGGAGGTGGTCAGCGACGTGGGCGCATACGGCTCAGTCCAGGGAGACGTCTTACTGGTGGCGCATCCAGACCCTGATCACGTAGCGGAGAGGAACGCGGTTATGGCCAGGAGATATGACAGCAATCGATCCATGTCGGCGCGTGTCCGCAGGACCGTCTTCAAGGCCACGACATGAGCAGCATGGCAGAGACAAGGGCGAATCAGCATAAATGCATAGAGCTACCGGCCTTTCCGATGTCCGTCTCGATCGCGCGTAAACACGTGATGCGAGTGCTGGCGGAGTGGGGGTGCGAAGAGCTGATCAACGATGCCCAACTCGTCACCAGTGAGCTTGTCACCAATGGCATAAAAGCCGTCCAACCGAATGAAATCGTTCGGGAAGAAGAAGTCGAGACGCTCGGGATGTTCGCCGGATGGGATCGGCACGTACGGGTCGGCCTTCACCGCAGGCTCGACGGCGTGGTCGTGGAGGTATGGGATCCGAGTCGTGAGCCGCCGAGGGTTGGTCATCCTGACGTGTCGGAAGTAGGCGGTCGTGGGCTACAGGTCGTCGAGATGACAGCGGCACAGTGGGGTTACCGCTGGCTGAAGACGGGCGGAAAGGTCGTCTGGGCCGTGCTGGAGCTCAGAGAGGGAACTGGGAGCGGTGGATGACGGACGTTGAGGCCGTGGCCGACGAGAGGGGAATGGCTGACTCCCTCAGCGTGAAGATGGACATGTGGCCGTGTCCCGGTCTCGCCCCTCACTCGCCGCTCAGGCCTGATGGCCCGACGTCGTTCCTCGAGTGGACCGTGGATAAGCCGACCCATAGCCGGACTCTTGAATACACGTGCTCATGCCGCATGGTCGTTTACGAGTTTCTGGCCTCTGGCGGCGACTACCGGATCCGGCGCACGGTCCAGACCACACCCCGCGGGAGGACTACGCCGGCCCGTGGCGCCGGAAGGTGGCTGAACGCATGTGGGCGTTGGTCCTGACGGGCGAGGCCGGCTTATGTGTCTCGTCCCGCTTTGAGAGACCGCAGGTCAGGCTATGCGGACGAGGCCGTCCAAGCCCTGGGCCGCACCTCGTGGTCGCCTCTGCGGATGGGGCGCTGGGATCACACGCGGGTCCGCTGCTGTTTCTGGGCCAGTACTGACAGACGTCAGCGTCGGATGGCCTTCAGCTCCCTGACATGCTTACCACCGGTTGCCGCACCATGAAGACATCGACCGGGTCCTCGGTCTCCACGGTGAACCCGTGGCGTTCGTACAGCCGTTGCGCGGCGCTCCCCTGCAGGACGTTCAGCCGGACGGTCACACCTTCGGCGTCGGCCCGCTCCAGCAGTTCGCGCAGCACGGCCGAGCCGAGGCCGTGGCCCTGGAGTTTTTGGGCGATGTAGAAGTGCTCGAACCACCACGCGTCCTCGCCTGGCCGTAATGTCACGCAGCCTGCGAAGTCGCCGCCTGCCTCGATGATCGACGTGTAGTCCGGGGAGAAGGCGTCCCGGAACCGCTGCCGGACCCGGTGCTCGTCGTAGCGGCCCAGCCGCTGCAGGTCCGGGCGCATGACCGCCGCGCGCAGCTCCGCGATCGTCTCGACGTCTTCCGGCTCCGCGCGACGCAGCGTCCACGTCATCGGGTGGTCCGACCCGATCCCGTGCGTCGCGAACCCCCGCCACCCCCCGTCCGTTCTCATGCGCGGGAGTATCCCAGAGGCCCGCCCACAGGCCGGCGACCGGGGGTCGGCGGGTGGCTCGCAAGCCGGGCGATCGGGGTGGGTGGGCCCGCAGGCCAGTGACCGGGGTGGGTGGGGGCTCGGCCGTCTGGTCATCGCTCGGCCCGGTGTGGTGGCCGTCGTGCGGGATCCCGCGGTCCCGCGCCCGCCGGGGATGGTGCCCCTGGCCCTGAGCAGGCCCGACCGCACGCCGGTCGACCGGGCCCCGCAGGGCGTCCGGGTACGGCGGGGCGACTACGACAAGCCGGACGGCATGCGCGAGGCGTCCAAGGGGGCCACGCGGCTCCTGCTCGTCTCGTCGCCGAAGCTCGACCCGGCGCGAAGGATCAAGCAGCACCTGGCCGCGGTCGAGGCGGCGGCCGAGGGGGTCTGGCGTCTGGGTGGCGAGGTGGCCGAAGGCAGCGCCGATCGGCGCTGATGCCAGGGCAGGCACGGCCTTCCCGGATGATCATTAGGCGTCGAGAACCTCATGATCCCGAAGGTTGTGCCTGCTTCGCGTGCAGGGACGTCACCGACCTCGCCGTGCCACTCCCTCCCGCCGGAAACGGACACTCAAGCCGTCAACGACACCTTGCCGGAGTGCTGCGGGCGGTATGAGACCGCCTTTCCACAGGTCCGGTTGGTCGCCATCATCGAGTGCGCCGGCCACGCCATCGTGGCCGCCGGCGTCGCCGCCCGAGGTCGTCGCCCGCGACCCGGGGGCTCCTTGACCCGTAGCACCGACAATGAAGAAGGGCTGGACGACGGGAGCTCGTGCGGGTGCGCGTACTCCAACGTCAGGGTTACCGGGATGGACAGGAATGTGCCGCCCAGGGAATCGGTCCGGTTCGGATGGCGATGGGTTTGCCGCCGCCGAGTAGTCTCGTGGGATGCAGGTTACTGGTGTGGCACCGCTCATCGCGGTCCACGACGTGGCGCGTAGCGTGGCCTTCTACGAGCGGCTCGGCTTCACACCCGAGGTGCAGTGGCCGACGTACGCGCGACTGGTCGCCGGTGAGAATACGGTGCTGCACGTTGCCGTGCAGGGCGGCGCACCGCCGGACCGGCCTTCTGTCGCGCTTGCCGCTCCCTCTCCCGATGGCAGCACGGTGAACGCGATCGTGGTTGTGCAGGTGCCCGACTGCCGGCGCGCTTGCGCCGAACTCACCGCATCCGGTGTGGAACTGCTGACAGAGCCGACAACGCCCGAATGGGGCGGCGAAATACGCGCGTTCGTCTGCGACCCCGACGGTCACTTGATCGAGGTCAACGAACGGCTGGACTGAACAGAGCCATCTTTCCTAGTCAGATCAGGACAGAGCGCCCGATCTACGGCTTGCCCCTTCTGGAACATCACCCAAGAGCATGCGACTGTGCCGGGGCCCTACCCGGAACACGCCGACGCGGGCATGCCGACAAATCCGGAAGATCGGATTGCCGTATCGGGTCTCACGATTAGGGCGTGTGTCGAATGTGCTTGGTCGCCGACGTGACAACATCGGCGAGCGATCCGAATCACGTGCAACCTGCGCCCAGTCATGTTGGGATCATTCATTATGAATGTCCATTTTCTCAATGACGCCGACTTGGCGGACAGGATGGAGCAGAATCTGGCGGAACATGCCTGTCACCTGCATCGGAGCATGAGCGGTGCGACCGTTACAGAGACTGATGACCTCCTGGTCGCCGACAGCAGTCTGGACGACGACACTTTCAACATCGTTGCCGCGGCCCGCTTCACCGTCACCACCGCTGCGGCACGCATCACCGAGACCGCCCGGACACTGGCTCGCACCGGCCGCCGCTTCTCCTGGTGGGTGGGACCCGCCTCCAGGCCACCGGACCTCACCGCCCGCCTGACGGCGGCTGGTCTGCCGGCATCCGAACGCGAAACGGCGATGTGGGCCGAGCTGGACCACACCCTGCCGCTGCCCGCCGCCCCCGGACTGGACATCCAGACGGTGGCCACGCCCGAACAGCTCGCCGACTACGCCGCGGTTGTCGCCGCGAACTGGACCCCGCCCGCCGACACCGTCCGCCGCTTCTTCACCCAGGCCGCCCCACAGGCCCTGGCCGCGCGCTGTCCGGCCCGTTACCTGGTCGGCTACGTGGACGGCCGTCCGGTCTGCTCGGCCGAAGTGTTCCATCACGCGGGGGTTGCCGGGATCTACAACATCTGCACCCTGGCCGCCCACCGCCGACGCGGCTACGGCGGTGCCATCACACTCGCCGCACTCCACACGGCCCGCGACCGAAACCACCACATCGCGGTCCTGCAGGCGTCCACCGACGGCGAGCCCGTCTACCGCCGCCTGGGATTCCGCTCCTGCGGCCAGTTCACTGAACACGCCCTCAACCCCTGAACACCCCGAACTGTTCACAACGATCCTGGTCACAGCCAACCGTCCCGTTGCCGGCGTCGGAACAGGTCGTACAACCAGCCCCACGGCCCGTACCGCTCGGGGACATCCCGCCACGGCGTCCCGGCCCGGGTCCGCCACCGTATGCCATCGATCAGCTTTCGCCTGGTCCATATCGACGGCCGGCCAGGCTTCTTGCCCCTGGGCAGCAGTAGCTCCAGTCGGCCCACTGTGGATCCGCCAGATCTCCACGTGCCACGAGCCGAGATCATCCCACGCCCGGGAGCCACTTTCGATACACGCCCCCAGGGCAAGAGCAAGTTGAGCATGATGCCGATCGGGAACTACACGGCCACGCCCAACGTGAAGCACATCCACCGCTGACACCGCCCAGCGCGGATGGCGGCCTTCGTCTCGCCAACGAGGATCTGCTGGATCTTCTCAGCGTGCTCTGGTGCGCACGAAAACCCTTATTACCTACCAATTCAGTTGACTATAGAGGCTGGGCGATCTACGTTTGATGGCGTGACGACCACGGCTCTGACAATCCGGGGTCACGTGGACTTCTGCCGCGTGGCCAGCGCGCTCTGTCCGTCCTTCCGACCGCAGGCAAATCCTCTAACGGAAGGAAAAATCCCATGTCATCCCTGTCCATCGTCCCTGTCGCCGGCCGGATAGGCGCCGAGATCTCCGGCGTACGGCTCGGCGGCGATCTGCCCGCCGACGTCGTCGCGGAGATCCGCCTGGCGCTGCTCGGCCACAAGGTGGTCTTCTTCCGCGGACAGGACCATCTCGACGAGCGGAGCCAGGTGGCCTTCGCCCGGCTGCTCGGCGAACCGACCGCCGCGCACCCGACCGTTCCCTCGCTCGACGGGAACGACCACGTCCTCGACCTCGACTACACCGACGGCCAGAAGGTGGATCGCTGGCACACGGATGTGACGTTCGTGGACCGGCCGCCGCTGGCGTCGGTGCTGCGGGCCGTCAACGTTCCGGCCGCCGGCGGCGACACGCTGTGGACCAACACCGTGGCCGCGTACGAGCACCTGCCCGCCGAGCTGCGGGACCTGCTCGACCGGCTGCGGGCCGTACACACCAACCAGCACGACTACGTCCGCATCGCCACCTCCGACGATCCCGATCGGGCGCGGGAACGCGCCGAGGTGTTCGCGTCCACGGTGTTCGAGACCGAGCACCCCGTGGTGCGGGTGCACCCGGAGACCGGCGAGCGTTCGATCCTGCTCGGGGACTTCGCCAAGCGGCTGGTGGGGCTGTCGGCGCACACGTCCGCCTCGCTCATCCGCCTGATCCAGGAGCACGTCACCGAGGTCGAGAACACGGTGCGCTGGCGCTGGGCACCCGGCGACGTCGCCATCTGGGACAACCGGGCGACGCAGCATCGGGTGGTGCACGACTTCGGCAACCGTCCGAGGCGACTGCACCGGGTCACGATCGCCGGTGACGTTCCGGTGGGCGTGGACGGCCGGCCCAGCGTCGTGCTGAAGGGCGACGCGGCCGCCTACTCCCCGATCGCCGCCTGACCTCTGCTCCTTGTGTGTGGCCCTGGCCCCAATGACGTGGCCAGGGCCATTCGCATGCCCACCCGTGGAACTGGAACGGCCGCCCGGCGGTGCTTCTCTTCCAGCGGTTGTCGCAACACCCCAGATGAGGGAATGCGATGGACTTCGAGATCAGGGAGGACCGGGAACGCTCTCGGGGGCGCCGCTGGCCAGGCCTGTGGCAACCAGCGACTGGTGGAGATGAACCAGCGCGTCGAAATCAGCCTGACCCGCGTGATCGACACCATCGAAGAGTTGGAGGCGCGGTCATGATGCCCGACAACACGCGCTACCTGCGCGCTGCCGAGCAACAGCGCCGAGCACGGCTCATTGACCAAGCTCGCGAGGCGATCCGGCGTCTTGATGGCGCCGGGGACGCTATCACGGTTGCCGCGGTCGTCCGGTGCCTCCGGCGCCTTCCTCTACCGGGTTCCCGAACTGATCGAGGAGATCCAGAGGCTACGAAACCTTCCACAGCGCTCCGGACAGCGGCATCCTGCCTGCCAGCGCATGACGGATCCCTCCGAGGAAGCCCGCGTTCGCCAGCTAACCACCATCAACGGCGAGCTCAGGGCCGAACTTCAACGCCTCCGAGCGCAGAATGCGCTACTTCTGGGCCGACTCCGAGAACACGTGGCCAGCCGGCATTTCGACCACGATCACCCACCGGAGCAGGTGAGTCGACATGCCCTACGGAGTTCAAGGTGCTGCCGCCACTCAGCGACGGATGCGGTAGCGGATGTGGGTTGCCTCCGGGGTGTCGATCACCCGAACGATCTCCAACTCCACCCGCGACGGCAACACATCGAACAGCCGTCGGCCCTCACCGAGCAGCACCGGGATCTGATGGATTTGCACCTCGTCCAGCACCCCGGCCTCGATCGCCCGCTGCGCGGTGTAGGCGCCGATCACATGCACGTTCCGGTCCCCGGCAGCGGCCTTCGCCTGAGCCATCGCGCTGGCGATTCCATCAGTCACGTACGTCACCAGTGGATAGTTTGCGACGGACGGGTCGGGCGGCCGATGACTCAGCACAAAAATCGGGATCCCCTCACCGTGATGATTTCCAGCCCAGTGATCGGCCTGCTCAGCAGTACGCCGTCCCGAGAGGACCGCCCCGGCCGCCTCTATCTCGCCGAGCAACTCCCCGGCCAGCCCGGACTGACGGAACTGCCCATCCGGCGCAAGGGCCCAATCGTGCAGCATGAAGCCATCGCCGCCGGGGTTACCTGGTTTGTCGTTCGGACCCGCGATGTACCCGTCGAGCGACACCGACATATCAAGCACTGATACCGACACTTCGACCTCCTGCGGTCTCGATCCCATCGGTTTCCACGTTCTGTAGACCCCGCATGGCGGCATTACTCATCGGCCGGCCGAACCCAAACCGTAAGCCAAGGCATCAGCCCGTACAAACGTGCACCTGGACCGCCCAGTTGCTCTCGGCTGGTGGGCCGCGGGTAAGAACCGAAGCGCCGCAAGTCACAGATCTTCTCCTATGGAAGTGCGCCTGACCAGGCCAGTGACCGGACATTCTCCGGGCTTTGGAGGGCAATCAAGGCAGCGGGAAGCTGGGCCAGCGAGATCGGGGGTTCCTGCCAACCGTCCCCTCATGCTGAGCGACCAGGGCAAGGTCCTTTCGCGTCCACATGACCAGCTCCGACCGCCCCGCCCCCAGAGCACGGGTTACACGACGTCATGCTCCTGATCAGGCGAGTGGGCACGTGCGACACGCGGGCCTGCCGGGGTGGCCTGTCGGACCAGCGACAGAGCCCTTCTACCCGTATCTGGCTCTGCGCTACTGCGTGTACGCCGCACAGCTCCGAGACATGTCTTCGACGCAATCCTGCAGTTCAAGACACCTAACAAGCATCAAGGTGCGGGGAACGCTGGACCACAAAAGTCGCTCGGCTGAGACATCCCGGCTGAACGCCTCGCAAAGCTCCTGGCGACCTGCGCCCGACCTAAGGGTGGTGGGGCCGAAGCGCCTGTTCCTGTAACCCCTGGTCACGGCGTCGTTCGTGCCAGCTCTTCAAGCTGCTGGACGACCTTGTCGATCGGTGCAGAAGCGTCAATCTCGGCAGTGGAGGTGGCCCTGAGCAGCGGCTCCACGTTGGCCAGGTCGCGCAGGATGGCCTCACGCTCCTCCGGGCGCTTACCGAAGGGGTTGTTGGTTCGCGTCGCGATGCGGGCAAGCATGATCTCAGCAGGGGCGCTGAGCAGTACGACATGGTCGAATTGAGGGTAGAACCGACCCTGATTGGATTTGCAGCCGGCCACGAAGAGGGCGCCCTCACGGTGGTTGGCGAGCAGGTCGCTGATGGCCGACTCGCGCCACGCCCAATCGGTGGATCCGTCCGGCAGCGTTACCCAGTGACTCCACTGGTAAGTGTCGGTATCGACGACGCGATGCCCCCGGGTCGCCAGCATCTCTAACGCCGTGGACTTGCCGGTGCCAGACATCCCAGTGACCAAGATCTTCGCCATCAGCCGAGACTACCCGGATCAGCCTGATCTCGTTCGGCTTCGTATCACCCATGTTGGCGGTCCACCGGCTTCCGGCTGTGGGTTTCCGTATCCCCCGCAACTCGGGAAATACGGAAACCCAGTCGGCTTGCTCTGCTGGCCGCCAGTAAGTGGTCACCGTGTTGCGACGACCCTTAGAAAGCGCCGATTGCCGGGCGGCCGTTCGTGCTGGGGGGTTCTCTATGGGTGGGCGATGAAGCGGCCGAAGCGGCCCTGGTGGTAGATGAGGGGTCGGCCCGGGCTGTGCACCTTGGCCTCGGCTACCAGGCCGACGACCAGGATGTGGTCGCCTACGTTCACCGTGTCGTGCGGGAGGCAGATGAGGTGGGCGGAAACGTCCTGGAGCAGGGGGGCGCCCAGGGGGCCCGGACGCCAGCGGGTGGGCTCGGCGAACCGGTCGATGTCCTTGCGGGCGAACCTGGCGGCCAGGTCGGCCTGGTCGCTGGCCAGGACGTTGACCGCGAAGTGGTCCGCGTCGCGCAGCCAGGGCCAGGTGGTGGAGGACTGGTCGACGTAGAACGAGACCAAGGGTGGGTCGAGGCTGACGGAGGAGAAGGAGGTGGCCGTGAGCCCGACGGGGATGCCGTCGGTCTGGGCGGTGATGATGACGACTCCGGCGGCGTGTACGGCGAGCGCCCGGCGGAACCCGTCAGGGTCGACCGCACCCTTTGCCGGCTCCTCCTCGCTCGCCCCTGCGCCGGAAATCGGCCGTGCCTCCGAAGGTGGCCGCACCTCCGGAATCGGCCTCACTTCCAGAGCCGGGCGTGTCGCAGGCACGGTCGGCGCCTCGAACGCCAGGCGGGTCTGGTGCCCGTTGCGAGAGTCGGGCACAGGGCGGGAGTCGGGGCCAAAGCGCGGGTCAGAGGCCGTGTGCGCGTCCGAAACCGGGCGTAGGTCCTGAGTCGGGCGGGGGTCCGAAGCCGGGCGGGGGTCCTGAGTCGGGCGTGGGTCCGAAACCGGGCGTGGGTCCCTTCCCTGGCGGGGGTCTGAGGTGCGGCGTGCGTCTCGGGCCTGGCGGGCCTCTCTGGCTCGGCGGGCTTCCCGAGCGGCCACCGTTTCCGTCACGAAAGCGCCCCTTCCTTGAGTACAGCGGTCACCTGCGGCGCCACACGATCGGCCCACCCCGCCACCACCTCTCCCAGCTCCGGAATCTGCGACTCCAGCACCGCCAGCCCCGGTGTCGGCACGAAGGCGCCCAGTTCCACCAGCAGCGGGCGCAGGTGCACCTCCACCGCCAGCGAATGCTTGGGGTCCCCCATGACCAGGAGCGGCAGCGCCACCGTGCCCGCCAGCGCGTCCGGTCGCAGGCGGTCGAGGAACGACTTCAGCAGCCCCGTATAGGTGCCCTTGTAAGTCGGGCTCGCCACGACGAGGAGGCTCGCACCGGTCACCAGTTCCAGGGCCGCGGTCACGTCGGGGTGTGCGGCGGGCGAGAGGAGGTGGGGGGCGAGGCCCGACAGGTCCACGACCTCGTACGCCCCCGGGTCGGCGCCGAGGCGGTCGCCGACGGCCTCGGCGGCGGAGGCGGCGACCGCGAGCGTGCGGGAGCCGGGCCGGGGGTTGCCCACGAGGGTCACGATGCTCATCGCGCCACCGCCGCTTCGCGCCGCCCGGCGGGGGCGTAACGGGACGGGGGTCTGGGCAGGCCGTAGTTCTCGCGGAGCGTGCGCCCCTCGTACTCGTACCGGAACAGGCCCCTGATCTGCAGCTCCGGCACCACGTGGTCGACGAAGTCGCTCAGGCCGCCGGGCAGGATCGGCGGCATGACGTTGAACCCGTCGGCCGCGCCGGCCAGGAACCATTCCTGGATCTGGTCGGCGATCTGCTCCGGCGTTCCGGCGACCACGCGGTGGCCCCGGCCGCCCGCCAGGCGGTTGAGGAGCTGCCGGACCGTGAGGTTCTCGCGCCTGGCCAGGTCCACGACGAGCTTGCGGCGGCTCTGCGCGCCCTCCGTCTCCACGGGTACGTCGGGCAGGGGCCTGTCGAGTGCGTCCTCGGTGAGTTCGATGCCGGTCATGTGGGAGAGCTGCGCCAGCCCGTACGCGGGAATGATCAGATCCTCCAGTTCCTTCTCCAGGCGCAGCGCCTCGCGCTCGGTCGAGCCGATGATCGGCGAGATGCCCGGCAGGATGAGCACGTCCTCGTGCCGCCGCCCGTAGGCGGCCAGCCGCCGCTTCAGGTCGGCGTAGAACTCCTGCCCTTCCCGCAGGGTCTGCTGGGCGGTGAAGACGGCCTCGGCGTAGCGGGCGGCGAACTCCTTGCCGTCCTCCGAGGACCCGGCCTGGACCAGGAGCGGGTGCCCCTGGGGCGGGCGGGAGGTGTTCAGGGGGCCGCTGACCGAGAAGTACTCCCCCGCGTGCTCGATCGGGTGGATCTTGCCGGTGTCGGCGTAGTCGCCGGCGACGCGGTCGCCCAGGACCGCGTCGTCCTCCCAGCTGTCCCACAGCTTCCGCGTGACCTCCAGGAACTCGCCGGCCCTGGCGTAGCGGTCAGCGTGCGAGGGGCGGACGATGCCGAAGTTGCGGGCCTCGGCCTCGCCGGCGGAGGTGACGATGTTCCAGCCGGCCCGCCCGCCGCTGATGTGGTCGAGCGAGGCGAACTTGCGGGCCACGTGGAAGGGCTCGTTGTACGTCGTCGACACGGTGGCGATGAGGCCGATGTGATCGGTGACGGCGGCCAGGGCCGACAGCAGGGTCAGGGGTTCGAGGCCGCCGAGCGCGTTGTGCCGGACGTTGCCGTGCAGGGCCACGCCGTCGGCGAGGAAGACGGAGTCGAGCTTGCCGCGTTCGGCGATCCTGGCGAGCTCCTGGTAGTGGCGGACGTCGGTGAGGCGGGCGGGTTCGGTCCGGGGATGTCGCCAGGCCGCCTCGTGGTGGCCGACGCCCATGAGGAAGGCGTTCAGGTGGAGCTTTCTCGTCAAGTGGTCCTCCAGGTGGAGAAGCGGCGCTCGACGCCGACCAGGAGCAGGTTGAACAGCAGGCCGAGTACGGAGATTGTGATGATTCCCGCGTACATGTCGGGGATGCGGAAGCTGGACTGGGTGTCGAGGATGAGATACCCGAGCCCGGCCTTGGCGCCCACCATCTCGGCGAAGAGCAGGACGAGGATCGAGTACGCGCCCGCCAGCCGCACGCCGGTGAAGATGGTGGGCACGGCGGCGGGCAGGATCACCTTCTGGAACAGGCGGAGCGGGCCGAGGCCCATCGACCTGGCCGACTTGATGAGCAGCGGCTCGACGGTCTTCACGCCGCTGATCGTGTTGAGCAGGATCGGCCACGCGCACGCGTACAGCACGAACGTGATCTTCGTCGTTTCCCCGATGCCCAGGATCAGCGTGAACACCGGCAGCAGCGCCACCGCCGAGGTGTTGCGGAACAGCTCCAGCAGCGGGGTGAGGAAGTCGGCGACCGGCTTGTACCAGCCGATCAGCAGGCCGAGCGGGATCGCCAGCACGATGGCCAGGCCGAAGCCGGACAGCGAGCGGGCGAGGGACGCCTCCAGGTGCTCGGTGAGCTGGCCGCCGACGAGGAGGTCGTACCAGGCGACGAGGTTCTCCGAGAGGGGCGGGGCGAAGACGGGGTCGACGACGCCGAGCCTGGGCAGCACCTCCCAGGCGGCGAGGAGGAGCAGGATGGCGGTGGAGTTCGTGACCGCCCGCCTGAGCAGCCGCCCGCCGAAAAACCGCCGGCGCGGCGCCCCCGCCGACGCCGGAATCGAAGCCGGAGTCGGGGTCGGGGTCGCAGCCAGGCCCGGGGGCGCAGCCGGGACCGGAGCCGGGGTGGCCGAGTCGTCAGGGAGGTCGTACCGGTGGACGTCGCCGGGGAGCAGTTTCTGGTCAGCCACGGGTGGTCGCCACCTTCCGCTCCTGCACCTGCGCCGCCGCAACCTCTTCACGCAGCAGCCCCCACACCAGGTGGCGGTATTCCCCGAACGCCGGGTCCGCCCGCAGATCCCCTTCGCGCGAGGAGAAGCGCACGTCGATGACCTCCTTGATCCGCCCCGGCCGCGAGGTCATCACGGCGACCCGCTGCCCGAGGTAGACGGCCTCGTCGATGCCGTGCGTGATGAACACGACGGTCTTGCCGGTCTGCTCCCACACGTGCACGAGCTCCTCCTGCAGGGACTCGCGGGTCTGCGCGTCCAGGGCGGCGAACGGCTCGTCCATCAGCAGCACGTCGGGGTCGAACGCGAGGCTGCGCGCGATGGCCACCCGCTGGCGCATGCCGCCGGACAGCTCGTGCGGATAGCGCTCCTCGAACCCGGCCAGACCCACGAGCGCGAGGTGCTCGCGGGCCTGCCGCGCCCGCTCCTTCCTGGGCACGCCCTTGGCCTCCAGCCCGAACTCGACGTTGGACTGCGCCGTGCGCCAGGGGAACAGCGCGTACTGCTGGAAGACGATGCCCCGGTCGAGCCCGGGCCCGGTCACCCGCGCGCCGTCGATGAGGATCTCCCCGGACGTCGGCGCGGTCAGCCCGGCGATGAGGTCGAGCAGGGTGGACTTGCCGCAGCCGCTGGGGCCGACGAGCGTGAGAAACTCGCCCTCGCGCACGTCGAGGTCGATGCCGGACAGCGCGGTGAACGGCTGGTCGGCGTCCCTGACCTGGAACGTCTTGGCCACGTTCCGGATGCTGATCTTGGTCATGACCCGCTCCCGCCGGCATAGGGGTTGAACTGGTTGGTGTAGACGTCGGAGACCTTGACCTGGCCGGGCTTGATCTCGCCCTCGCGCTCCAGCCAGTCGGTCCAGGTCTTGAACTCCTTGTCGGCGATGACACCGCCCTTGGCCGCGATGCCGGTGCTCTTCCAGAACCGCACGGTGTCGGCGCTCTCGTTGCGGCCGCGCTTGGCGATGATCTGCTGGAACTCGGCGACGACCTCCTCGCGCGAGTGGGTACGCGCCCACTCGATGGCCTTCGCGAATCCGGTCACGAACGTCTTGACGGTGTGGGGGTTGGCGGCGACGAAGTTTTCGCGGAGCACGACGGACCCGGCGGTGAACGGGCCGAACAGGTCCACGTCCTTGAACAGGGGGCGCAGGCCGCCGCGCTCCAGCGCCTTGTCCCTGAGCACGCCGCCGAGGGTGCCGACGTCGAGCTGCCCCTGGCGCAGGGCCTGCTCGGTGTTGACCGGCGGGATCACCACGAGCTGGACCTGCTTGATCTCCTCGGGCGTCAGCCCTTCGCGCTTGAGGTACTCCTTGATGACGGCCTCGTGGTGGGCGCCGAGGGTGTTGACGCCGATCTTCCTGCCGATCAGGTCGCGGGCGGACCTGATCGGGCTGTCCTCTTTGACGTAGTAGCCCTGGTAGGTGTCCTGGTCGGAGCCGTAGTAGCCGATCACGGCCTTGATCGGCGCCTTGGCGGCCTTGAGCTTGACGATGGCGCCGTTGAAGGCGCCGCCGAAGTCGGTCTGCCCGGTCGCGGCCGACTGGATGTCCTGGGGGCCGGAGGTGGTGTTGCCGACCCACTTCAGCTTGACGTCGCCGAGATAGCCGAGCTCCTCGGCCAGCTCGGGGAAGGTGACGTTGCCGGCGCTGCCCTGGTAGCGCAGCACCTTCACCTCTTGTTGGGGGTTCGCCTGGGCCGTGCCGCAGGCCGCCAGGACGGCGGGCATCAAGGCGGCCAGGAGGGCATGTCTGGTCTTGATCACGATGTTTCCTCTGAGGAGGAGGGAGAGAGGGGGTTCAGCGGTACGTGATCAGCGACACTGCGCGCTGGCGACGTGGCCGAAGTCCACGTGCGGGCGCCGGGTCAGGTAAAGGCCCATGCCTATGAAACTACGTTCCTCCGTCCCTAAAGTCAACTTTTCCTACTGGACATACATGAAATTAGCCCAGGCGTCCGCGAGCAGCTCATACGAGCGGACCCGGTCGGCGTGGCCGTGCGTGATGGTGGTGATCAACAGCTCGTCGGCGCCGGTGACCCGCTGGAGCACCCGCAACCCGTCCGCCACCGCCTCCGGGTCGCCGACAAACTGGGTGTCGAGGCGGTCGGCCACCAGCTTCCTGTCCTCCTCGCTCCACACGTGGGCGTCGGCCTCCTCCGGAGTGGGGTACGGCATCGCGCCCTGCCCGGTGCGGATGCTGCGCACCCACAGGCCGTAGGGCTTGGCCAGCTCCCGCGCCGTGGCCGCGTCCTGCGCCACGACGGCGTCGGCGGACACGATCACGTACGGCTCCTCCAGGACGTCGGACGGCTTGAACGCCTCCCGGTACGCCTCCACCGCCTCCAGGACACCGGCCGGGCTGACGTGGTAGTTGGCGGCGAACGGCAGGCCCCGCTCCCCCGCCACCTGCGCGCTCTGGCCGCCGCTGCTGCCCAGGATCCACACCTCGACGTCCGCGCCCTCGCCCGGGATCGCATGGGCGGTCCGCCCGTCGGGCGAGGCGTAGGTGCCGGCCAGGAACGCCTGGACGTCGTCGAGCTGGTCGGCGAAGTCGGGCGTCTCGGCGCCGGGCTGCTGGAGGAGGGAGGCCTGGAAGGCCAGGTGCGGCGCCGCCCTGATCAGGGCGGAGAAGTCGAACGGGGGCGGGATGAGCAGCCCGCCCACCACCCGCGCCTCGGAGGAAGGAGGGTCCGGGGGGCGTTCGGAGTGGCGGGCGAGCTCGGCGCGGCGCTGGCCGGAACGTCCGAGGCCCAGGTCGATGCGCCCCGGATGGGCCGCGTCCAGGAGGCCGAACTGCTCCACCACCGCCAGCGGCGTCTGGTGGCCGAGCTGCACCGCCCCCGAGCCGACCCGGATCCGGCTGGTCGCCGCGGCCACCAGCCCGATGAGCACGGCGGGCGCCGAGCCGGCCACCCCCTCGGCGAAGTGGTGCTCGGCCAGCCAGTACCGGTGATAGCCGAAAGACTCGGCCTGCCGCGCCAGGTCGACGGTGTTGCGGATCGCGTCCCGGGCGGTCCCGCCGGAGGGGATCGGCGCCAGGTCGAGGATGGACAGGGGGACCGTCATGAGGAACCTCCCGGGAACGGCCTGCTGGGTATCTCCTTGCGCAGCACCGGAGCGATGTCCGACTGGAACAGCTCCAGCGCCGAGCGGTGCTGCGCGTCCGTCAGCCCGTCGGCGTCCGCGTGCAGGTGCATCACCTCGTGCCCGAACCGGTCGTGGTAGCGGTGCACCTTGTCGATGATCTGCTGCGGGCTCCCGACCAGGATGGAGCCGCGCTCGATGGCGTCCTCCAGCGAGTGGAAGACGAGCGGCGCCCCGTACCGCTTGAAGGTCTCCTGGCGGGCCTCGAAGATCGGCCGGTACGTCTCGATGGCCTCCTGCGAGGTCTTCGCGGCGTAGTAGCCCGCGGTGCCCGCCCCGACCAGGGCTTCGGCCGGGTCGTGCCCGTGGTGCGCCCACCGCTCCCGGTAGTGGCCGATCAGCTCGGCGTAGGGCTCGACGGGGTTGGTGACGTTCGCGGAGAAGAGCGGATCGCCGAAGCGCGCGGCCAGGTCCACCGACTCCTTGCTGGTTGCGCTGCCGTGCCAGACGCGCACCGGCCGCTGGAGCGGGCGCGGCCAGGTCTCGGCCTCGGTCAGCGACGGCCTGAACCGCCCTTCCCAGGTGACCTTGTCCTCCCGCCACAGCCTGCGGAACAGCTCGTACGACTCGCGGTTGCGCTCCCACTGGTCCTCGGCGGTGACGTGGAAGAGCTGGGCCTGGGCGGCGCCGTTCCCCTTGCCGATGATCAGTTCGAGCCGCCCGCCGGACAGGTGGTCGAGGGTGGCGTAGTCCTCGTACGCCCGGACCGGGTCCAGCAGGCTGAGCGTGGTGACCGCGGTGAACAGCCGGATGCGGGAGGTCCTGGCGGCGATGTGGCTGAGCACCACGGGCGGCGAGGAGGAGATGAACGGCCGCTCGTGCCGCTCCCCCACCCCGAACCCGTCGAACCCGAGCTCCTCGGCCAGGACCGCGTTGGAGACGACCTCGCGGAATCGCTCGTTGGTGGACTTACGGCCGTCATGAACGATCAAAGTGATGGCCAGAAATTTCACGCAATGTCAGCTTTCTGGGAGACATAACGGTTGATTGCGCGCGGCAGGCCGAGGTGCCCGCGCAGGTTGGCGGCCTCGTACCGGCTCCTGAAGGCGCCGCGCCGCTGCAGCTCGGGAACCAGTCTGCGGGTGATCGCCTCCAGGTCGAGCGGCACGGCGCCGGGCCGCAGCCGGTACCCCTCGATTCCGGCCTCCTGCCAGTCCAGCAGCAGGTCGGCCAGCTCGGCGGCGGTGCCGGCGAAGGTGTACGCGTCGGAGTCGGGCGGCGCCGCGAGCCCGTCGAGCCGGTCCTTCCGGTCGGCCGCGTCATCGCCGACGTGGACGAGCAGGTCGGCCAGGATCTTGAGCGGGTGCCCGGCCCGGGGGCGGCTCCTGACCTGCTCGACGATGTCCCGCGCGTGGTCACGGCTGTGCGGGGTGACAATGACGACGTCGGCGGAGCGGGCGGGCAGCTCGTACGGCACCGGCGACCCGCCGTGGTCGAGCACGGTCACGACCGGCTGCCCCTGCGGCGGCCTGGGCGTGATCGACGGCCCCTTGACGGAGAACCTGGATCCGGCGAAGTCGACGTAGTGGAGCTTGTCGCGGTCGACGAACCGGCCGGTGGCCACGTCGCGGATCTCGGCGTCGTCCTCCCAGCTGTCCCACAGCCGCCTGGCCACCTCGACGGCGTCGGCCGCCTCCTCGAAGAGGTCCGCGATGAGCCCCCGGGCCTGCTCGTCGGGCTCCCACCGGCCCGCCGTGTCCCGTTTGGGGATGAGCGCCGGGATCTCCCTGCGGCCGAAGTGGGCGGCCTCCCAGGCGCGGGCCGAGACCTGGACCCGCCAGCCCGCGCGCCCCAGGCTGACGTGGTCCAGGCTCGCGATGCCGATGGCCACGTGGAACGGCTCCGTGTGCGTCGTCGTGGCCGTGGGCACCAGCCCGATGCGCGTGGTGAGCGGCGCGAGCGCCGCCGCGAGCAGCACCGCGTCGAACCGGCCGCGCACCTGGTCGGTGCGGTCGTCGGGCCCGTCGAGGCGCGAGGTCTGCAGGCCCAGGGCGTCCTCGATGGTGACGAAGTCGAGCAGCCCGCGCTCGGCCTCGGCGACGAGCCCGGCCCAGTGGCGGGTGGTGAACAGCTCCCGCGCGTTGACGGCCGGGTCCCGCCAGGCGGCCGGATGCCAGCCGGCGCCGTCGAGCGCGACGGCCAGGTGCAGCGGTGCCGGCGTCATGCCGCACCTCCCAGCCCGAGGTGCTCGCGGAGCGTGGCGCCCTCGTAGTCGGCACGGAACGCGCCGCGTTCCTGCAGCAGCGGCACCACCCTGTCCACGAAGTCGTCCAGCCCACCCGGCGTGAGATGCGGGACCAGGACGAACCCGTCGGCGGCGTCCGTGCGTACGAACTCCTCGATCTGCGCGGCCACGGTCGCGGGCGAGCCCACGAACGACTGCCGCCCGGTCATGTGGATCACCAGTTCGCGGATGCTCAGCTCCTTCTCCTCGGCCACGGCCCGCCATCGCGCCGCCACGGCGGCCCGGTCGGCCACCTGCACCCGGCCCTGGGAGACGCCCTGCTCGACGGCGGGCTCCACGTCGGGCAGCGGCCCTTCCGGGTCGTAGGCGGACATGTCCCGGCCCCAGATCTGCTCCAGGAAGGCGATTGCGGTCTGCGGCCCCACCTGCTGGCGGCGGATCTCGGCGGCGCGCTCGGCCGCCTCGGCGTCGGTGTCGCCGAGCGCGAACGTCGCCGCCGGCATGATCTTGAGCTGGTGCGGCTCCCGCCCGTACGTGGCCAGGCGGCGTTTGACATCGGCGTAGAACGCCCGCCCTTCCTCCAGCGTGCCGTGGCGGCTGAAGATGACGTCGGCGTTGGCGGCGGCGAACTCCCTGCCCTCGTCGGAGTCCCCCGCCTGGATGACCACGGGGTGGCCCTGCGGGCTGCGCGGGACGTTGAAGCGCCCCTCGACGGTGAAGTGGCGGCCCCGGTGGCTGACCGCCGAGACGGACCCGGGCCGCAGGAATCGCCCGCTCTCCTGATCGGCGATCACGGCGTCGGGCCGCCAGGAGTCCCACAGCTCGCGCGACAGCCGGACGAACTCCTCGGCCCGCGTGTAGCGCTCGGAACGGTCCAGGTAGCCGCCGCGGCGGAAGTTCTCGCCGGTGAAGGCGTCGGAGGTGGTGACCACGTTCCAGGCGGCCCGGCCCGCGCTGAGGTGGTCGAGCGTGGCCAGCCGCCTGGCCAGCTCGTACGGCTCGTTGAAGGTGGCGTTGACGGTGGCGGCCAGCCCGAGGCGCTCGGTGACGGCGGCGAGCGCGGCCAGCACGGTCAGCGACTCGGGACGGCCGACCACGTCCAGGTCGTGGATGCGGCCTTTCAGCTCGCGCAGCCGCAGGCCCTCGGCCAGGAAGAAGAAGTCGAACTTGCCCCGCTCCGCGGTGCGGGCCAGGTGGACGAACGATTCGAAGTCGATCTGACTGCGGGAGCGGGGGTCGGTCCAGACGGTGGTGTTGTTGACGCCGGGGAAGTGCGCGGCCAGATGGACCTGCTTCATGCGACCTTCTCGCGGCGACAGGGGACGTCACATTCGGTCATGATGTGCTCCTTGGCTCAATACCCAGTTAAACAGTAGGAAAACTGGGTATCGCTGTCAACGGAGCGCGGAAGCAGGCAGCGGGATCGCGGGGAACGGATTGTCGGGCAGCAGGATGACGCGGCGCGGATGGTCGGCCTGACCTGCGGCGTCGAGGTGGAGGAGGGCGGCGCCGATGCCGGCCGCGCCCACCATGTAGCCGGTGTCGGCCGTCACCTCGCCCGGCCGCAGCCGCCGGTACGCCTGGTACCAGCGGTAGCCGCGCCCGTCGTGGTCGGTGGCCCGGCCGATCAGGTCCGTGGCGAGCCCGCGGGCGTACTCCAGGTGGGACTCCTCCCCCGTCGCCGCCCACAGCCCCACGAAGAACTCGATGAGCCCGGCCGTCCCGCAGCACTGGCAGGCCACGTTCCAGTAGCCCTCGGTACGGCGGCGCGGCACGCCGCTCTTGACGATGCCGCGCGCCAGCCGCTCCACCCACTCCAGGTCGCCGGGGTCGCCCCCCACCCGGTAGAGCTCGTAGAACATCCTGGCCACACCCGCGGAGCCGGAGCAGAAGCCCAGGTAGTGCAGCTCCCTGGCGTGCGGCACGTGGTGCGGCACGACCGCGCAGCCGCCGGCCACGACGCTGATCTCGCGGACGAAGGCCGCGCCGCTGCGCGCGGCGAACAGGAAGCGCTCGTCGCCGGTCACCCCGTACAGGCGGGCCAGCAGGAACGCGGTCCCGGCCGTGCCGGCGAGGAAGCCGGGCGTGACGGCGTCCACGGGCAGGTCGGCGCAGTCGCCGAACCGGTGCCCGGGGACGGGCAGCCGGGCGATCCGCAGGCCCGCCTCGACGGCCGCCTCCTCGTACGCGGGCACGCCGAGATGGGCGGCGGCCCGCAGCAGCCCCAGGATGATGCCGCCCTCGCCGCGCTGCGCGGGATCGCGCGACCAACCGACGCCACCCTCGGACTCCCGGCCCCGGCGGACGATCACGTCGGCGATGGCGGCGGCCTCGGCCTCGAACGCGCCCTCGCCGAGCACCCAGCCCGCCTCCATGAGCGCGACCATCGTGCCGGTCAGCCCGTGGTAGAGGGAGAGGTCGTCCTGTTCGCGCCAGGTGGCGGCGAGCCTGCGGGCCCCCCGCCTGGCGTCCTCCAGGTACGCCTCGTGGCCGGTGGCCGCGGCGAGCTCGAGGAAGAACAGCACGACGCCCGCCGCTCCCGAGTAGAGGGACGAGGGCTCGGAGGTGACCGCCGACCCGCCGTGCGGATCGGGATTGGCCAGCCAGCGCCTTCCGTGCTCGTCGTCGGCCGCGGCGGATCTGATCCATCGCCCCGCCAGGATGGCGGCGGTCAGCGGGGAATCGGCTCGGGCGCTCGATGCGCGGATCCTGTCCAGACTCACCCGTGCAGTATCCCACACATTTGGTAGGAAATTCAGGAAAGCCGAGGAACCGCCGCGACCAGTTCCCGCGTGTACGGGTGCCCGGGGCGGGTGAACACCTCCGTCACGTCACCCTCCTCGACCACCCGGCCGTCCTTCATGACCAGGACCCGGTCGCTGACGTGGTGCACCACGCCGAGGTCGTGGCTGATGAACAGCATGGCAGTACCGTACTCGGCCTGGATCTCGGCGAGCAGGTCCAGCACCTGGGCCTGGATCGAGACGTCCAGCGCGGAGACCGGCTCGTCGCAGACCAGCACGTCGGGGCGGGGGCCGAGGGCCCTGGCGATGGCGACGCGCTGCCGCTGGCCGCCCGACAGCTCCCGGGGGTGGCGGCCGGCGACGCCGGGCGGCAGGCCGACGCGTTCGAGCAGGTCGAGCACCCGCGCCCGGCGCTCGGCCCTGGGCAGGTCGAGCGGCTCGGCGACCAGGCGGCCGACGGTGTGACGGGGGTCGAAGGAGTCGAGCGGGTTCTGGGAGATGAGCTGGATCCTGCGGCGGAGCGGGCGGCGCTTGCGTTCGGGCACGTCGCTCCACTGGCGGCCGTGCAGGGTGACCCGGCCCGCGTCGGGTTCGAGCAGGCCGAGGGCCAGGCGGGCCAGGGTGGTCTTGCCCGAGCCCGACTCGCCGACGACGCCGAGCGTCTCGCCTTCGTACAGGGCGAACGAGACGTCGTCGACCACCCGGCGCGGCCCGTACGACCTGGACAGCCCGGTGCCGGCGAGCACCCGCGCCGACGGGTTCGGCGTGCGGCGCGGCAGCGGTGTTCCCGGTCGAGCTGCCGATAGGCGGGTGCCCCGGGAGGCGGCCGACGGGACGGCGGCCAGCAGCGAGCGGGTGTAGTCGTGCGAGGGCGCCGACAACACGCTCCCGGCGGGGCCCTCCTCGACGACGCGGCCGTCCTTCATGACGAGGATGCGGTCGGCGATCGAGGCGACGACGGCCAGGTCGTGGCTGATCAGCAGCAGCGCGCAACCGGCGGCCCGGCGCTCGGCGAGCAGCCGCAGGATCTGGGCCTGCACGGTGACGTCGAGCGCGGTGGTCGGCTCGTCGGCGATGATCAGCTCGGGCCCGGCCGCGATGGCCGAGGCGATCAGCACCCGCTGCCGCAGCCCGCCGGAGAGCTGGTGCGGGTGCTGCCCGATGCGCAGCGGCGGATCGGGCACGCCGACCGCGTCGAGCAGCTCGAGCGTCCTGTCGCGGCGCCGTGCTCTCGGGACGACGTCGTGGACGGCCAGCACCTCGCCGATCTCGGCCCCCACGGTCCGCAGCGGGTCGAGGGAGACCAGCGCGTCCTGCAGCACCAGCCCGGCGAACCCGCCGCGCAACCGGCGCCACTGCGCCGGTCCGAAGCCGAGCGCGTCCTGGCCGCCGACGCTGAACGCGGACGCCCGCACGGCGGCGCCCGGCCCGGCCAGGCCGAGCAGCGTGCGGGCCGTGACGCTCTTGCCGGACCCGGACTCGCCGACGAGGGCCACGCACTCGCCGGGGGCTACCGACAAGGAGACGCCGCGCACGACCTCGGTCCCGCCGAAGCTCACGCGCAGGTCCTCCACGGCGACGAGGGTGGCGACCGTCGGCGGGGAGACATAGGTCGTCATGGGGTTCTCCCCTCGAAGCGGCGCTGGAGGCGGCGGCCGACGACGGTGAGGCTGACCACGGTCAGCGTGATCGCGACGCCCGGGAACAGCGCCTCCCACCAGGCGACCCGCAGGTAGTTGCGGGCCTCGGAGAGCATCGCGCCCCATTCGGCGGCCGGGGGCTGCGGGCCCATGCCGAGGAAGCTGAGCCCGGAGGCGGCGATGACGGCCTGGCCGAGCCCGATGGTGGCCAGGACGGGGATCGGCCCGAGCACGTTCGGCAGCACGTGCCCGGCGGTGATCGCGGCCCTGGAGCGGCCGAACGTGACGGCCTGCTCGACGTACCCGGCGCGGCGCACGACGAAGGTCTGGGCGCGGATGACGCGGGCGTAGTTGGGGACCTGGGCGACCGCGATGGCGAAGATGACGTTGCCCGTGCCGGGGCCGGTGACGGCGATGACGAGCAGGGCGAGCAGCAGCTCCGGCAGCGTGGACAGGACGTCGAACGACCTGGCCAGCGCCTCGTCCAGCCACTTCGGCGACAGCCCGGCGGCCAGGCCGAGCAGCACCCCGGCGGCCACCGCCAGGGCGGTCGCGGTGACGCCGATGCTGAGCGAGTGGCGAGCGCCGTGGACGACCCTGGACAGCACGTCGCGGCCGAGGTGGTCGCTGCCGAACCAGTGCGCGCCGCCGGGCGGCGCGAGCGCGCTCACCGGGTCGGCCGCCAGCGGGTCCACCCCCGTCAGCAGCCCGGGCGCGGCCACCGCCACCGCCAGCAGGGCGAGGAACGCCGCGGGCACCAGCAACGAGCGCGACCAGGTCACGGCCGGCCTCCGATCCGGGGGTCGATGGCGCGGTAGGCCAGGTCGAGGAGGGTGCTGATGGTCACGTACACGATGGCCGACAGCAGGACGACGGCCATCACCACCGGCATGTCCCGGCCCGTGACGGCCTGCATCGCCACCTGCCCGAGCCCCGGCCGGCCGAAGAGCACCTCGGTGATGACGGCCCCGCCGAGCAGCGTGCCGGTGAACCAGCCGGCCAGCGTCACGGCGGGGATCAGCGCGTGCCGGAGCGCGTGCCTGGCCACCAGCCGCTGCTCGCTCAGCCCGCGGGCCCTGGCCGTGACCGCGAACGGCTGCTCCAGCGCCCGCTCCAGGCCGCCGCGCAGCACCTGCCCGAGCACGCCGGCGATCGGCAGGCCCAGCGCGAGCGCGGGCAGCACGAGCGCCTGCGGCCCGGACGCGCCCGACACGGGGAACCAGCCGAGTGTGAACGAGAACACCGCCAGCAGCACCAGCCCGATCAGGAACGGGGGCACCGACACCGAGACCAGCTCGGCCGCCGAGGCCGCGCCGCGCAGCCACCGGCCCCGCCCCGCGGTCACGACGGCGATCACCCCGGCGAGCGACACCCCGACCCCGGCCGCCGCCAGCGTGAGCTGCAGGGTCGGGCCGAGCTGGGTGGACAGGATCTCGCCGACGCCGACCTGGAGCTGGTACGAGCGGCCGAGGTCGCCGTGGAGCAGCCGCCACAGGTAGGCCACGTACTGGAGGACCTCCGGCCGGTCGAGCCCCCATTCGGCGACGATCCGCGCCCGGATCTCGGGGGTGTCGGGGCCGTCGCCGACCAGGATGTCGATGGTCTCGCCCGGCGCGAGCAGCAGGGCGACGTACGAGGCGCTGGCCGCCGCCCACAACACCGCGAGCCCGGTGAGCACGCGCTTGACGACGCCCCTGCCCCAGGCTTTGACGGCGCCGCTGTCCCGGGCCGTCGTCGGCCGTCCGGTCATGTGCCGATCCGGACGTCGTACGCGCTGCGCGGCGTGCCGGAGCCGGCCTCGAAGCCCAGGCCCTGGACGCTCTTCTGCGCCGCGACCTGGTCGGCGGGCACGTAGATCGGGAACACGATCGCCTTGTCCTTCACCACGGCCTGCTGCACCTTGGCGTACAGCTCCTCGCGCTCGTCCAGGGAGGCGGAGGCCGAAGCCGTGGCCAGCCACTTCTCCACCTCGGGGTCGGAGAAGCCGGTGCGGTTGATCGGTCCCTTGCGCGGCAGGATCAGGTTGAGCGCGGCGCCCGCGTCGGCGTCGCCGCGGGAGTTCTCGAAGATCTCGTACTCCCCCTCGGTGTAGGCCTTCTGCGCCGTCCCCTGGTCCACGATCTTGACCTGGAAGTCGATCCCGGCGCTCTGCTTGACCTGCGCCTGGATGGCCTGGGCGAGGATGTCGCGGCGGTCGCGGACGAACGGCGCGGAGGCGACGGAGCGCACGGTGAGCCGCTTGCCGTCCTTGACCCGGTAGCCCTGGGCGTCGCGCTGCTTCCAGCCGGCGGCGTCGAGCAGGGCGTTGGCCTTGGCGGTGTTCCCGCCGAAGGCGCCCTCCAGCGAGGCGTCGTAGAACGGGCCGCCCTTGGTGACGACGCTCCACGCCCTGGTGGCGGTGCCCTGGTAGACGGCCTTCAGCACCGCGTCCACGTCCACGGCCTCGCGGAACGCCTCCCGTACGCGCTGGTCGTCGAAGGGGGCGTGGGCGGTGTTGAAGTAGTAGGAGAAGGAGGTGCCCGAGTTGAGCGAGGTCTGGTATGTCAGACCCGGATCCTGCTTGATCATGGCGGCGTCGGTGGCCGGGACACCCTCGATGACCTGCACCTGCCCCGAGGTGAGCGCGCCGACGCGCACCGCCGCCTCGGGCAGGAACCGGTACGTGATCCGCGAGAGGTAGGCCGGCCCCTGGTGCCCGGACCCGGCGGGCGGCCACGTGTAGTCCGGGTTGCGCCGGTAGCGGATCTCCTGGCCCCGCACGTACGACTCCAGGATGAACGGCCCGGTGCCGACCAGGTCGGGCCCGCCGAACTTGAGGTCCTTGGCCGCCTTCAGCGACTTCGGCGAGACCTGCCCCGCCAGGGGCGAGGCGAGGAAGTCGAGGAAGAGCGCGTCCGGCTCCTTCAGCGTGATCTCGACGGTGGTCGGCGACTTCACCTCGGCCCTGGCGAAGGACTTGAGCTGGATGGAGGCGATACCGGGGTTGTAGCCGGGCACCAGGAACTGCTCCAGGTTCGCCTTGACCGCCGCCGCGTCGAACTTCGTGCCGTCGTGGAACGTCACGTCGTCGCGTAATTGCAGCGTGTACGTCAGACCGTCGTCCGACACCTTCCACGCCTTGGCCAGCCACGGTTGGAACGTGCCGTCCTTCTGGCGTGAGAGCAGCGCGTCGAACTGGTTGAACACGAGCAGCCTGACCTTGTTCTGGCCCCATTGCTGGGGGTTCAAGGTGAGCGGCTGGGTCTCGATGGCCCAGGTCAGGGACGTGTCCTGGGCTTGCTGGGCGGGCTGCTGAGAGCCGCAGGCGGTCAGAGAGACGACGAGGACGAAGGGGGCGATGCCCTTGAGTCGCTTCACACGCATTCCTTGGGGCCGAGGTATTACCTAGCCAAACGGTAGGTAATGCATGAATGCCTGTCAACGCCCTCTCGATAGGCTTGATCCCCACGGACTCGAAGGAGCCAGCTCGATGATCTTCATCACCGCCAAGTTCCGCATCCTGCCCGAGCACGCCGACCGCTGGCCGGAGATCGTCGCCGAGTTCACCGAGGCGACCAGGGCCGAGCCGGGCTGCCTGTGGTTCGACTGGTCGCGCAGCCTCGCGGACCCGGCGGAGTACGTCCTGGTGGAGGCGTTCCGCGACGGCGACGCCGGGGCGGCGCACGTCCAGTCGGCCCACTTCAAGCAGGCCCAGCAGACGCTGCCGCCCCACCTCGCCGAGACGCCGCGCATCGTGAACGCCACCGTCCCGCAGGACGACTGGTCCCTGCTCGGCGAACTGGCCGTCCCGGACCGCGGCTAGCGGCCCGGGCGCGACGGCCGGCCCTCCGAAGTCCAGGGGCCAGAGTGCGGCGGGCGACCCTCCAAGGGCCAGGGGTGTCGAGCCCGGTGGCCGACCCGCCTTCCCCCGAAGGCCGTCAGCGAAGTACGGCGGTCAGCGGGCCTGACGGACGTTGCCGTAGGTGAACAGGCTGATCGGCCCGGGGCCCGCCACGGCCTGCTCGGCGGTGACGGCCAGGGCGATCGTGTTGGTCCCGTGCTCGTCCAGGAGCCCGGCGGGGAGCACGAAGTCGCGCTGCGGGCCGATGTCGCCGCCGTACTGGCCGACGTTCCAGCCGTTCAGGAAGATCTGCACGCGGTACGCGGGCGACGGGTCGCCGCCGAAGCGGAGCCCGACCGGCGCGTCCTGGCCCTTGGGGAGGTCGAGGCGGAACGCGTTCCGGAGCCAGGTGACGCCGGGGGCCAGCTCAGCGCTGGCGGTTTTCCAGGATTTATCGGGATAAGTCGGAAGGTGCCAGCCGGTGCGCTCCCCGTACAGGCCGCCGTTGTTGAGCGGGCCGCGCAGCGGGTCCGTGCCCGGTGAGCCCTGGATACGCCACGAGATCGGGGTGCCGCCGACAGGGCCGCCGACAGCACCGCCGACGGTGGCGGCCACCAGGCCGCGCGGCTGCTTGAAGCGCAGGTCGTCGGCGATCCAGTCGTCGTTGTGGCCCATGTTGGCGACGAGGACGGAGATCACGTTGTCCGTGCCCGGTCTGAGCACGCCCGCCGGGATGTCGAAGTGGCCGGGGCCCGGGTCGGGGTTGGGCGGGGTCGACGCGTCGCCGGAGTCCGCCTGCACGCCTCCGGCGGCCGAGCCGAGATAGCGGCCGTTCAGCCAGACCAGGTAGTTGCCGCGCAGGCCGGTGACGGCGTTCAGGTCGATCCTGGTCTCGGATCCGGCGGCGGTGAAGTGGCCCCGGTACCAGACGTTGCCGTAGTGGTAGCCGTAGTCGTCGGCGTACAGGACGGGCAGGGTCTTCGGCGGGTGCGGGCTGATGGTCGTGGTGTGGTCGGCGGCGGTCCAGCGGGAGTCGTCGAAGCCGGGCGCGGCCTCGGGGGCCTCGGCGCGGGAGCGCCACGCGGTCAGCGCGGGCAGGCGGACCGGTTCGGGGGCGCGGGTGGCGCCCAGGAGCGAGCCGCTCGGGGTGCGGGCGACGCGTACGTCCTCCGCGCCGATCCGCAGCCGCCTCACCGCGGGGCCCGCGAACACCTCGACCTGCCCGCCCGCGGTGTCCGCCGCCAGCCTCAGGGTGTCTCCGCCCGCCGAGGCCGAGCGGACCAGCTCGGTGCCGCGCACGAGCACCGGCCCCGACCCCGTCTCGGCCCGCCAGAACCCGGCCGCCGTCCCGTCCGTGCCGAGCAGGAGCAGCAGCGGCCGCCGGCCGCCGCCAGTGACGAGCACCCGAGCGAGCCCGTCGTGGGTGTAGTCGAGGCGCAGGTCTCCCCCGGTGTACGAGGCCCGCACGTCCCCTTCGAGCACCTTGACCGCCGGCCGCGAGCCGTAGCGCAGGATCGTGGCGCCGGGCGAGCCCGCGGTGCCGTACAGGACGGCGACGTCACGGCCGCCGATGAGGGCGTGCGTCATGATCTCGGACGTGGACAGGGCCAGGCGCTGGCCGCCCAGGTCGTATCCGGCGACCAGGACGTGCGCGTCGCGCCCCTTGACCCGCACGGGCACCCGGTGACGTCCGTCGGGGGCGGCCCAGTCGAGGGTGGCGTCGTCGGTGCCGGTGGCGGCCCGGTCGGCATGTTTCACCAGGACGAACTGGGTGCCGGTGTCGGGGTTCGCGCGGGCCGTGGTGGTGAGGGCGGGGTTGTCCGGCGCGGCCGGCGAGGTGGCCGGGTCGGTCTTGGCCAGCGGCGCGACGGCCTCCAGGAAGTAGCCCTGGCGCTTGAACTCGTCGTACTTGGGCGTGAGCCGCCGGGCCTCGGTGATGGCGGCGCCGTAGTCGTAGGAGGTGTAGACGTCGTTGGGTTGGGCCAGCCAGCCCCAGTTCGTGCCGCCGTACCCCATGTAGTACGAGAACATCGTCGCCCCGGTCGTGACCAGGTTGTTCTTGTAGAAGTACTTCATGTACGCCGGGCCGGTCAGCTCGCGGCACTTGTCGTACCCGGCGTTGCCCAGGTCGATCGCGCCCGCCTGGTACTCGGCGGCGAACACCGGGATGTCGTCGCGCAGCCGCTCGGTCAGCCCCTCGCCCCACGGCCCCCAGACCTCGGGATTGGCGCACTCGAAGGACTGCGGGTAGTCGTCCACCCCCGGGATCTGCACCGCCCCTGGGCCGGTCGCCCACGTCGAGCTCCAGCTCCCGGCGTCGCAGCAGTCGTTGGTGGTGATCGGCACGTCGATGCCGTCCGCCCGCGCCTGGTCCTGGATGTCCTGCATGTACGCGGCGTCGGTGTTGACCTGGTACTCGTTCTCCGCGTTGTAGAGGATGACCGGGCCGCCGCCGGTGACCTGGTGCCGGGCGATGATCGGGTTGATCCGGTGCAGCCACTCGCGGTAGGCGGCCTGGTATCCGGGCGCGCTGCTGCGGGCCCTGCCCGGCACGGTCTTCACCCAGGCGGGCAGCCCGCCGCCGGTGCTCTCGGCGTTGATGTACGGCCCGGGGCGGGCGATCACGTACAGGCCGGCCTGCCGGGCGGTCCGCAGGAGGCGGTCCACGTCGCGCACGCCGGTGAAGTCGTACACGCCGGGCTTCGGCGAGTGGTACGCCCACGAGAAGTAGATCGAGACCGCGTTGAACCCGGCCGCCTTGAACTTCTCCAGCACGTCCCGCCACAGCTCGGGGCTCGGCAGGCGGAAGTAGTGGAACTCGGCCGACTGCAGGACGAGCCGCCGGCCGTCCACCTTCAGCGAGTACCTGTCGTACGTGACCTCGTGCCCGGCCGCGCCGACGCCCGCGGGCGCTCCCAGCAGGACGCAGAGCAGGACCAGGAACACCGCGAGCAAGCGCCTCATGGTCGCCTTCCAGGGTCGGCTGCGGACTGTATTTAATTTGGCGAGCATCCAAACAAAAGTCAACGGATCCGGCTTGCCGGGCGATCACCGCGCGCAGCCCGTTACCGGAAAGTTACGAGCACCGCAAAACCCTTCGCACGGCGTTTTCCCAGCTCATTGCCATAGTTTTGGTTTTTTCCGGGTTGTTGACGAAAAACCCGCGAGGTCGGCACACTTCGCGTTATGTCACACCCACGTGGCCCCTTGGCGCAGCTGAGGCGCGGGCACGAAGAGCTCGTGCTCGGTCTGCTGCGCAAGCACGGCCCGCTCAGCCGGGGCGAGCTCGGCAAGCTCTGCCAGCTGTCCCGCACCACCCTGTACGACATCCTCGCCGGGCTGGTCGCCGGCGGCGCGGTCGTCACCGCCAGCCCGCAGGAGGCCCCGCGCGGCCGCGGCCGGCCGGCCGAGACGCTGACCCTCAACCCGGAGGCGGGCCAGGCAATCGGCATCGACTTCGCCCGCCGCGCGGTGCACGTCGCCGCCGTCAACCTGGCCCACGAGATCGTCGGCTCGGCCAGCGAGCCGCACGCCGCCGACCTGCCCTGGGAGCAGCGGGTGGACCTGGCCGAACGCCTCGTCGGCTCCCTCACCGACGGCGGCCTGCGGCTGGGCGCGCTCAGCGCGATCGGCGCCGGCGTGGTCGGCCCGGTCGGCTGGCCGGAGCCAGAGGACGACCTGGAGGGAGACGAGCCCGCGCACCCCGTGCAGCCGCTGCTGAGCGAGCGGTTCGGCGCGCCGGTGCTGCTGGACAACAACACCAGGCTGGCCGCCCTGGGCGAGGCGATCTGGGGCGCCGCCGCCGGTGGCCGGGACGTGCTCTACCTGCGCCTGTCCCACGGTGTCGGCGGCGGCCTGGTGGTCGGCGGTGCGCTGCACCGCGGCGCGTACGGGCTGTCCGGCGAGTTCGGCCACATCACGGTCGACCCGGACGGCGCGCCCTGCGACTGCGGCGGCACCGGCTGCCTGGAGACCGTGGCCTCGATAAGAGCCGTGCTGGACGCCTACCGCGCCGCGGGCGGGCGGGCCGACGACGTGCCCGAGCTGGTGAAGGCGATCAGGGCGGGCGACGGCACGGCCCTGACCCTCCTGGAGGGCGTCGGCGGCACGATCGGCGGCGTGCTCGCGGCCGTGTGCAACGCGATCGGCCCCTCCGTGATCGTGATCGGCGGCGAGCTGGCGGAGATCGGCCCCGCGCTGATGGAGCCGGTCGAGCGGGCGCTGCGCGCCCAGGTCATGCCGGTCTCCAGGCACCGCGTCAGCCTGCGCCGGGCCACGCTCGGCGAGGCCGCGGGCGCCCTCGGCGGCATCGCCCTGGTGTTGCACGAGTCCCCGCTGCTGTCCCGCTACCCCGCGGGCCCCGATCTCGCGCCCGACCTCCTCGAGGACACCAAGCAGAGGCAACCATGACTCAGCTCACCACTCTGGCCAAAACCCCGGCGGTGCGGCGCGCCCCCAGGCGTCCCCAGCGGGCCGTCGCGCTCAACCTGATCGCGGTCGCCGTCGGGCTGGCCGTCTGGACGCTGCTGGGCGTTCTGGGCGTGCAGGCCCTGCCGACCCCGCTCGAGGTCGCGGCCAAGGCAGGCGAGCTGATCGCCGACGGCACGCTCCTCGGCGACGCGCTGGCCAGCCTGCGCAGGGTGCTGCTGGGCTTCCTGCTCGGCACCCTGCTGGCCGTCCCGATCGGCTTCCTCATGGGCTGGTACGCCACCGCGCGCGGCCTGCTCGAGCCCTACATCCAGTTCTTCCGGACCATCCCGCCCCTGGCGATCATCCCGCTGGCCATCGTGCTCCTCGGCATCGGCGAGGTGCCGAAGGTCTTCGTGATCTTCCTGGCGGCCTTCCTGTCCAGCGTCGTGGCGACCTTCCAGGGCGTGGTGGACGTGGACAGGACCCTGATCAACGCCGCCCGCGTGCTCGGCGCGTCCGACCGGACGATCTTCCTCAAGGTCGTGGTGCCGGCGTCCACGCCGTTCATCCTGGTCGGCATGCGGGTCGGGCTGGGCTCGGCCTGGGGCACGCTGGTCGCCGCGGAGCTGATCGCCGCCCAGGAGGGCCTGGGCTTCCGCATGCAGCAGGCCCAGCTCTACTACGACCTGTCCACGATCTTCGTGGGACTGATCGCCATCGGCGTGCTCGGCCTGCTGATGGACCGGCTGCTGCTGCTGGCCGAGCGCCACCTCACCGACTGGCAGGAACGCCGATGAACAGCAAGATCTCGTTCCGGGACGTGATCAAGACGTACCCGATGAAGGACACCACGTTCACCGCGCTCGACCGCGTGTCGCTGGACATCGCCGACCGCGAGTTCGTCACGGTCGTGGGGCCGTCGGGGTGCGGCAAGAGCACGCTGATGAGCATGGCGGCCGGGCTGGTCGAGCCCACGTCGGGCGAGGTGCTGGTGGACGGCGTGCCGGTCACCGGGCCGGGGCCCGAGCGGGGGGTGATCTTCCAGCAGTACGCGCTGTTCCCGTGGCTGACCGTGCGCAAGAACGTCGAGTTCGGGCTGAAGCTGGCCGAGTTGCCCGCCGACGAGCGCAGGCGGCGGGCCGAGCGGGCGATCGAGCTGGTCGGGCTGTCCGATTTCGCCGACGCGCTGCCCAAGACGCTGTCCGGCGGCATGAAGCAGCGCTGCGCGATCGCCCGCGCGTACGCGGTGAACCCGCAGGTCCTGCTCATGGACGAGCCGTTCGGCGCGCTCGACGCGCTCACCCGGGTACAGCTGCAGGACCAGCTCCTCGACACCTGGAGCCAGGAGCAGCGCACGGTCATGTTCATCACCCACGACGTGGACGAGGCCGTCTACCTGGCCAGGCGCGTGATCGTCATGGCGGCCAGACCCGGCCGCGTCCAGCAGGTCATCGACGTGGACCTGCCCTACCCGAGGACAGAGGAGATGCGGCTGTCGCCCGAGTTCGGGCGGATCCGCAACGAGGTCTGGCACTCCGTCTACCACCAGGCACCCGCGGCCTGACCCTCCCCCCTTCCGGCCCCCGAAAGGAGCCACCCGCCATGCGTTCTCTTCGCCGCGCCCTGACGGCCGCCACGGCGGTGACCGTGCTGGGACTCTCCGTGACCGCCTGCTCCGGCGACGGCACCACGGTCCGCTTCGGCTACATCAGCGACTACAACGGCGCCAGCCTGCTCGCGATCGCGAACAAGCAGGGCCTGTGGCAGAAGCAGGGTCTCACTCCCGAGATCAAGGTCTTCACCAACGGGCCGCTGCAGATCCAGGCGCTCGGCGCGGGCGACCTCGACTTCGGCTACATCGGCCCGGGCGCCATGTGGCTGCCCGCCTCCGGCAAGGCCAAGGTCGTCGCGATCAACACGCTCGCGTACGCCGACCGCGTCATCGGCCGTCCCGGCATCTCGACCATGCGGGACCTCAAGGGCAAGAAGGTCGGCGTGCCCGAGGGCACGTCCGGCGACATGGTGCTCAACCTGGCGCTGAAGAAGGCCGGGATGTCGGCCCAGGACATCCAGAAGGTGCCGATGGACCCGGCCACCGTCGTGTCGGCGTTCTCGGCCGGGCAGATCGACGGCGCCGGCATCTGGTACCCGCTGATCGACACGATCAAGCAGAAGGTGCCGGGCGTGGTGGAGGTGGCCAGCACCAAGGAGTTCCCGGACAACTCGTTCCCGACCGCGTTCGTCGGCGGCGCCAAGGTGGACCAGGAGCTCACCGGCAAGGTCATCAAGGTGCTGCAGGAGGCCAACGACTGGAGGGCCGCCCACCCCGACGAGGCGGTCACCGAGGCCGCCGCGCTGCTCAAGCTCGACCCGGCCAAGGTCAAGGCCGACGCGGCCAACGTCCGGACGATGACGACGGCCGACCTGGTCGCCAAGACCAAGGACGGCACGGTCGCCAAGTGGCTGAACAGCCTGGGCGACTTCTTCGTCGGCACCGGCCAGCTCAAATCGCGGCCCGACCCGGCCACGTACTACACCGGCGACCTCTACGAGAAGGCGTTCAGCAAGTGAACCTGCTGTTCCTGATGACCGACCAGCACCGCGTCGACACCCTCGGCTGCTACGGCAACCCGCACGTGGCCACGCCCAACCTGGACAGGCTGGCCGCGACCGGCACGCGGTTCGACCGGTTCTACACGCCGACGGCCATCTGCACGCCGGCGCGGGCCAGCCTGCTCACCGGGCAGGCGCCGTTCCGGCACCGGCTGCTGGCGAACTACGAGCGCAACGTCGGCTACCTGGAGGACCTGAGGGAGGACGCCTTCACCTTCCCCGCCGCGCTGAAGGAGCGCGACTATCAGCTGGGGCTGATCGGCAAGTGGCACGGGGGCACCACGCGCAACGCCGCCTCCTACGGCTTCGACGGGCCCGACCTGCCCGGCTGGCACAACCCGGTCGATCATCCCGACTACCTGGCGTACCTGGAGGAGCGGGGGCTGCCGCCGTACCGGATCTCGGAGTTGATCCGGGGCACCACGCCCAACGGCAACCAGGGCAACCTGCTGGCCGCCCGGCTGCACCAGCCGGAGGAGGCCACGTTCGAGCACTATCTGGCGACCCGGGCCATCGAGCACCTGGACAGGTACGCGGCCGACGGCCGGCCGTTCTTCCTGGCCGCGCACTTCTTCGGGCCGCACCTGCCCTATCTGCTGCCGGACGAGTACTTCGACATGTACGACCCGGCGCTGGTCGAGCTGCCGCCGTCGATCGCGGAGACGTTCGAGGGCAAGCCGCCGGTGCAGCGCAACTACAGCGAGCACTGGACGTTCGACACGATCCCGATCGAGGTCACGCGGAAGCTGATCGCGGTCTACTGGGGCTACGTGACGCTGATCGACCGGCAGCTCGGGCGGATCCTCGACCGCCTCGACGAGCTGGGTCTGTCGGATCAGACCTCGGTCTTCTTCACCGCCGACCACGGCGAGTTCACCGGCGCGCACCGGCTGCACGACAAGGGCCCGGCGATGTACGAGGACATCTACCGCATCCCCGGCATCGTCCGCATCCCCGGCGCGGAACCGCAGGTCAGGACCGAGTTCGTGACGCTCACCGACTGCACCGCGACGATCCTGGAGCTGGCGGGCTGCGACACCAAGCCGGCGGTGGACAGCCGCAGCCTGGTGCCCCTCGTCCGCGGCGAGCGTCCGGAGTGGCCGGGCGAGCTGCTCGCCGAGTTCCACGGCCACCACTTCCCCTACCCGCAGCGGATGCTCCGCGAGGACCGCTACAAGCTGGTCGTCAACCCGGAGTCGGTCAACGAGCTGTACGACCTGCACGCCGACCCGTACGAGCTGAGCAACCGCTACACCCACCCGGAGCTGGCCCCGGTCCGCCGCCGCCTGATGCGCAGGCTGTACGACCTGCTGCGGGAGCGCGGCGACAACTTCTACCACTGGATGACCCCGATGTACGACATCGGCCCCTCGGACTACGACCCCACGCTGAGCGCTTTCGAGAAGGAGGGCACCACCGGATGAAGATCTTGTTAGGCGTCGCCGCCCTGCTGTCCGGGTTGTTCACCAACCCGGTCTCGGCCGGCGTGGTCGACTCCCTCCCCGACCCGACCGTCATCCACGCCAGGGACGGGCTCTGGTACGCCTACGGCACCCAGAACCCGGTGTTCAGCAGCAAGGGCGAGGCCGGCGAGCGGATGCTGCCGATCCTGCGCTCCAAGGACCTGGTGAGCTGGGAGTACGCCGGCGAGGTCTTCACCCCGCAGACCAAGCCCGCCTGGCACGGCGGCGCCCGGCTCTGGGCCCCCGACATCCGCTACGTCGACGGCCAGTACTACCTCTACTACTCGCTGGCCTCCGGCGACGTCGGCCTGGTCACCGCGCCCGGCCCGACCGGGCCGTGGACCGACCGGGGCGACGTGCTCCCGGCCGCCGCCCAGGACGCGTGCCCGACGAACACCATCGACCAGGCCCAGTTCACGGACGTGGACGGCAGCCACTACCTGTACTGGGGCAGCTACGACACCATCTGCGCCGCGCGGATGAACGCCGACGCCACCCGCGTCGAGGGCCCGGTGACGCAGGTGGCCAGGGGCCGCCGGATGGAGGGCGGGTACGTGGTCCGCCGCGGCGGGTTCTACTACCTGTTCTACTCCGACGCCGGCTGCTGCGACGGCTCCTACAGCGGCTACCAGGTCAAGGTCGGCCGCGCCACCAGCCCGCTCGGCCCGTTCACGGACGACGAGGGCGTGGACCTGATGGAGCTGACCACCAAGGGCGCCATCGTCGCCGGCGCGAACGGCAACCGCTGGGCCGGGCCGGGCCACAGCGGCTTCGTCACGGACCTGTCCGGCCAGGACTGGCTGGTCTACCACGCCGTCTCGACGGCCGACCCGGACTTCCCGCCGATCACCAACGGTCCGTCGGGGCTGACCAAGCGCCCGCTGCTGATCGACCGGCTGGACTGGATCGACGGCTGGCCCGTGGTCCGCGCGGGGGCCGGGCCGTCGGAGGGCGCCCAGCCCGCGCCGGTCACCTCGTACGACGCCGGGGGCACCTTCGGCGACGGCTCCCTGAGCGGCTGGCAGGCCGGACCCGGCTGGCAGGCCAGGACCGGCCAGGACACCCACGGGTACGCGAGCCACACGGGCGCCCTCTCCTACGTGGTCTCGGCGAAGAAGACGCCGGCCGCCGACGTGCGGGCGCAGGCGGACCTGCGGGTGTCGTCCGGCGCGGCCGGGCTCACGCTCGCCCACGTCAACCGGAACAACCACGTGGTGGCCTGGCTCGACAGGGACCGCAACGCCCTGGTCACCGACGTGGTGATCGGCGGCACGAGCCGCGGCACGCAGGTGACCGCGCTGCCCGCCGGTTTCGACCTCGGCACCTGGCACACCATGGTCGCCGAGCTGCGCGACACCCGGCTGACCGTCCAGGTGAGCGGCGACAAGCTCGGCGATCCGGTCGCGGAGCAGCGGCGCGCCCTGCCTCGGGCCGCCGCCCGCCCCGGCTCGGTCGGCGCGGTGGCGCGCGGCGCGGCAGACGCCGACAACGTGGGCGCCGCCGAGCTGTACACGCCCGTCACGCGGCGGGTGCCCGAGCCGTCGCCCGGTGAGCTGCTGCCGGACTTCAGCGACGAGTTCGACGGCACGGCGATCGACGCGAAGTGGCAGTGGGTGCGCGGCCCGGCGCCCGGGGTCGCCGTCTCCGGCGGCGTGCTGTCCTGGCCCACCCAGAACGCCGAGCTGCACCGGGGCACCAACACGACGTCGGTGCTGCTGCGGGAGGCGCCGCAGGGCGACTACACGGTCGAGGCGAAGCTGGACTTCGCGCCGACGCAGGGCAACCAGCAGGCCGGGCTCGTGCTGTACGAGAACGACGACCGGTACTTCAAGATGGCCCACTCGGTGCTGCCGCTGGCGCGTGGCAACGGGGCGCTGCTGCAGGTCAGCGAATTCCTCAAGGAGGGCGAGCGGCCGACGACCACCCCGCCGACCGCCGTGTTCAACGGGCCGATGTTCGGGGGGCCGGCGGCCGGGACGATGTGGTTGCGGATGTCGTACCACTTCGACGCGGCGAACGGCGAGAACGAGGTGCGCGCGGCGACCAGCCGGGACGGCCGGCGCTGGGTGCACAACGGCGTGTGGACCCTTCCGGCGAAGGGGCCGCTCAGGATCGGGCTGATCTCCATGAACCGGTCGGGCGCCCTGGCCGAGTTCGACTACGTCCGCGCCTATCGCGACTGACCCGCGCCACCCGGTGGGGCGCCCCCTGAAGGCGGGTCAGTGGGCGCCCACGTCGGTGGACAGTCGCTGGGCGAGGTAGACCGGCACCACCGAGGCGACGATCAGCGCGGCGGCCACCACGTTCACCACCGGCGCCTGGTTCGGCCTGAAGAGGTTCTCGAAGATCCAGATCGGCAGCGTCCGCACCCCCGCCCCCGCCGTGAAGGTCGTGACGATGATCTCGTCGAACGACAGCGCGAACGCCAGCAGCCCGCCCGCCAGCAGCGCCGAGCGCATCATCGGGAAGGTCACCAGCCGGAAGGTGGTGAACGGGTCCGCCCCCAGATCCGCCGACGCCTCCTCCAGCGAGCCACCCATCCGCCGCAGCCGCGCCAGCACGTTGTTGTAGACCGTCACCACGCAGAACGTGGCGTGCCCCACCACCACCGTGAACAGCCCCAGGCCGATCCCGAACGGCTCCAGCACGGTGCGGAAGGCGTTGTTCAGCGCGATCCCGGTCACAATGCCCGGCAGGGCGATGGGCAGGATGATCACGAGGGAGACCGTGTCGCGCCCGAAGAAGCGGTAGCGCTGCACGGCGAAGGCCGCCATCGTCCCCAGCACCAGCGCGACGGCCGTCGCCCCCAGCCCCGCCTGCACGGACGTCCACAGCGCGTCGCGCACCCCCGACGAGTTCCAGGCCGCGCCCCACCAGCGGGTCGTCAGCCCCGGGGGCGGCCAGCCGAAGGTGCGGTCGGCGTTGACGGAGTTGAGCAGCACGACGAGCAGCGGCACGTAGATCACGCCGAGCCCCGCGAAGAGCGCGAGGCGGAACAGCAGCCGGGCCGTGCGCGAAAGGTTCACAGGTTCTCCAAGGCCCCGGTACGGCGCACCGCCGCCAGGTACGCCAGCATGATCACGACGGGCACGGTCGCCACCGCGGCGGCGAACGGCAGGTTGTTGGCCGCCCCGATGTTGTCGTAGACGACGTTCCCGATGAGCTGGCTGCGCCCGCCGACGATCTTGACGGCGATGTAGTCGCCGAGCGACAGCGAGAAGGTGAAGATCGACCCCGCGACCACGGCGGGGAACGCCAGCGGCCACACCACCGTGCGGAACACCCGCCACGACCGCGCCCCGAGATCCCCCGCCGCCTCCAGCAGCGAGTCCGGCAGCCGCTCGAGCCCCGCGTAGATCGGCAGGATCATGTACGGCAGCCACAGGTACGCCAGCGTCAGGATCGTCGCCGTCACCCCGAACCCCCACCCCAGCAACCCGCCGGAGGACAGCAGGACCCGCCACGCGTACGCCTTGACCAGGTACGACGCCCACAGCGGCGTCAGCACCGCGATCACCAGCCAGCGTCGCGCCCGCGGCGAGGCCAGCTTGGCCATGGCGAACGCCATCGGGAAGGCCACCACCAGGTCGATCGCGGTCACTGCGAGCGCCACGCCGAGCGAGCGCAGCGCGACCGTCCGGTAGACCTCGACCGTGACGAGATCCCGGAAGTTCGCCCAGGTGAACGTCCTGACGAGTTCCCCGGTGAAGGTGTCGGTGGTGTAGAACGCGGTGACGAACAGCGCCGCCAACGCACCCAGGTACGCCAGCCCGAGCCACGCCAGCGGCGCCGACAGCAGCAGCGACAGCCGCACCCCGGCCCGGCGGTGCAGGAAGCCCGCCAGCCACCGCCGCGCCGGGCCCCGGGCGGCCGGTCTCACCCCTTGATCTCCGTCCAGGCCCGCGTCCACTCGGCGTAGTCCTTGCACTTCACGTCCGTGCGCCCGTCGAGGCACTGCGCGATCGGCGTCGTCCAGTAGTGGACCTTGGAGAAGTACGCCTCGTCGGTGGCGTGGAACGTCTCGCAGTGCTTGGGGTCGGCGGTCTCCTGGCACGCCTTCGCGTTCGACGGCGCCTCCCCGAAGTACTCCGCCACCTGGGCGTTCGCCTTCGGCGAGATGATGTGGTCGAGCCACAGGTACGCGCAGTTGGGGTGCGCGGCCTTGGCGGCCACCATCCACGTGTCCGACCAGCCGGTCGCGCCCTCCTTCGGCAGCGTGGCCCGCACCGGCGCCTTCTCGCCCTGCGCCACGTTGACGATCACCTGCCAGGTGGTGCCGACCACCGAGTCGCCGCTCTTGAACGCCTGGATCTCCTTGGTGTAGTCGGACCAGTACTCGCCGATGATCTGCTTCTGCTGCTTGAGCAGGTCGACCGCGGCCTGGAACTGCCGGTCGTCCAGCGCGTACGGGTTCTTGACGCCGAGCTCCGGCCTGGTCGCCATCAGGTAGACGGCCGCGTCGGCGATGTAGATGGGCGAGTCGTAGGCCGTCACCTTGCCCTTGTACGGCGAGGCCGGGTCGAACACCACGCTCCACGAGTCGGGCGCGGGCTTCACGGTGTCGGTGCGCCACATCAGCAGGTTGGCGCCGCGGCCGTGCGGCACGCCGTAGGGGACGCCGCCGACCGAGTTCCACGGCTTCTCCTTCAGGCCGTCGAACACGTCCGCGTAGTTCGGGATCAGGCCGGTGTTGACGGGCGCGACCGTGCCGGCCGCGATCAGCCGCAGCGAGGCGTCGCCGGAGGCCGAGACCGCGTCGTACTCGCCGGTCTTCATGAGGTTGACCATCTCGTCCGAGGTGCCCGCGACCTTGGTGTTCACCTGGCACCCGGTGGCCTGCTCGAACGGGGTGACCCAGTCGACCTTGGGGTCGTTGCTGCCGTCCTCGACGTACCCGGCCCAGGCCACGAGGTTGACCTGGCCCTCGCCCGTGCCGAGGCTCCCCAGCGCGTCGATCTTGGGCGGCACGAAGCCGCTCTGGCCCGGCGCCGGCGCGCCGCCGGTCGTGGCGGGGCCGCCGCCGCAGGCGGTGACGAGCGCGAGTGCCGCCACAGTGATCGCTGATCCGCTCGGTCGCATGTCCTCTCCTTACCTGGACGTGATCGCGAACTCGTGCCGCCGCTGCCACACGAGCCGGACGCGGGCACCTCGCAGGCCCGTCACGTCCATGGACGAGACCTGGAGGTTCTGCTGGAGCGCGATCAGCCTGCCGCCGGCGTCGAGGTCCACGACGAACCTGGTGGCGGCGCCGGCGTACACGATCTCCGCGATCGTGCCCGCGGCCGACTGCTCGCCCGGACCGGCGTCCGGGGCGCCGTCGAGGGCGACACGCAGCTTCTCTGGGCGGATGCTGTAGGTGCCCGCGCGGCCGAGCACCTTCTCGGCGGCCGCGCCGGAGATGAGGTTCGAGGTGCCCACGAACCCGGCCACGAACTCCGTGGCGGGCCGCTCGTAGACCTCGGCCGGCGTGCCAACCTGCTCGATCCTGCCCCGGTCGAACACGGCCACCCGGTCGCTCATCGTCAACGCCTCCTCCTGGTCGTGCGTGACGAACAGGAAGGTGATGCCGACCTCGCGCTGCAGTTCCTTCAGCTCGACCTGCATCTCCTCGCGCAGCTTGAGGTCGAGCGCGCCGAGCGGCTCGTCCAGCAGCAGCACGCGCGGGCGGTTGACCAGTGCGCGGGCGAGCGCGACGCGCTGCCGCTGGCCGCCGGAGAGCTGGGCCGGGCGCCGGTCCTCGAAGCCCTCCAGGCGCACGGAGCGCAGCGCGTCCCGTGCCCGCGCGCGCCGCTCGGCCCGCGGCACCCTCTTCACGCGCAGCCCGTACTCGACGTTGGCCAGCACGTTCATGTGGGGGAAGAGCGCGTAGTCCTGGAAGACGGTGTTGACGTCCCGCTCGAAGGGGGCCAGGCGGGTCACGTCCCTGCCGTCCAGCTCGACGCGGCCCGCCGTTGGCGCCTCGAATCCGGCGATCAGCCGCAGCACGGTGGTCTTGCCCGAGCCGGACGGCCCGAGCATGGCGAAGAACTCCCCGTCGCGCACGTCCAGGTCGACGCCGTCGACGGCCGTGACGGGTCCGAACTCCTTGCGCAGCCCGCGCAGCCCGACGGCCGTCTCGCTCATATTCATGAACATAAATGCGCATCCCGGACAAAGCCATGGTCCGCAACAGAACGCAAGTGAGCGCAAGAACTCAGCAGATTTGCGAAACTACTTCACAACATCTTGTGTATCGGTGTGCGGGCGCCTACTGTCGCCTCACCCCCCGAGAGAAACGAGCACCGGATGCCACGCACGGTCCTGGCTGTCTTATGCGCGGCCGCGACGGCCCTCGCCGCTTCCCCGGCCCACGCCTCCTCCGCACCGGCGCCCGTCGTGACGCGGGCGGCCCTCGATCCGGCGCTGGTCGCGGGGCGGGGCGCCGCCGTGGACTTCCTGGAGCAGGAGGCGGAGAACGCCGTCACGAACGGCACGGTCATCGGCCCCGACCGCAGCGCGTACACGCTGCCCGCGGAGGCGTCGGGCCGCAAGGCGGTGCGGCTGGCGCCGGGCCAGTACGTGGAGTTCGCGCTGCCGCGCGCGGCCGACGCGATCACCGTCCGCTACAGCATCCCCGACGCGCCCGGCGGGGGCGGCATCACCGCGCCGCTCGACGTCACGGTCAACGGCAAGGGCCGCCGGACCATGACGCTGACCTCCCAGTACGCGTGGCTGTACAACCAGTACCCCTTCTCCAACGACCCCGGCGCCGGCCTGCTGCACCCCGACTGGTGGATCACCGAGTGCGCGTGCGTGCCCAGTGCCACGACGCCGCCACCCGTGATCGCGAAGCCGTTCCGCCCGAACCACTTCTACGACGAGCAGCGCCTGCTGCTCGGCCGCACGTACCGCGCGGGCGACCGGGTACGCCTCACGGCCCCCGCGGGGAGCGCCGCCGCGTGGACGGTCGTCGACCTGCTGGACTCCCAGCTCGTGGGACCGCCGCGGGTCAGGCTCGCGGCGGCCAACGTGCTGGCGTTCGGGGCCGACCCGTCCGGACGGCGCGAATCGTCGGACGCGTTCGACCGGGCCATCGCCTTCGCCCAGCGCAAGCGGCTGGAGGTGTACGTCCCGCCGGGCACGTACCAGGTGAACCGGCACATCATCGTGGACGACGTCACCATCACGGGCGCGGGAAGCTGGTACACGATCATCAAGGGCCACGAGGTCCCGCTCGGGAGCCCGGCGCCGGACGGCTCGGTCCACACGGGCGTCGGCTTCTACGGCAAGCCCGGCGGCAGCAGGAACGTGCACCTGTCGGGGTTCGCCATCGAGGGGGACGTGCGGGAGCGCGTCGACACCGACCAGGTGAACGCGATCGGCGGCGCGATGAGCGACTCCACCATCGACGGCCTGCACATCCGGCACACCAAGGTCGGCATGTGGTTCGACGGGCCGATGACGAACGTGCGGATCACGAACAACGTGATCGTCGACCAGATCGCCGACGCCGTGAACTTCCACACCGGCGTCACCGGCTCCGTCGTGTCGAACAACTTCATCCGCAACACCGGCGACGACGCGCTGGCCATGTGGTCGGAGAAGAGCGCCGACAGCGGCAACACGTTCGACCACAACACCGTCCAGACGCCCGTGCTCGCCAACGGCATCGCCGTCTACGGCGGCAGGGACAACACGATCTCGAACAACCTCGTGGCCGACCCGGTCAGGGAGGGCAGCGCCATCCAGGTCGGCTCCCGCTTCGGCGCCGAGCCGTTCACCGGGCGGCTGCTGATCACCGGAAACACCACGGTCAGGTCGGGGACGTACGAGCTGAACTGGAACATCGGGCTCGGAGCCATCTGGTTCTACGCGCTGGAGAGGGACATCTCCGCGGACGTCCAGGTGGTCGGCAACCACTTCCTGGACAACACGTACAACGCGATCATGCTGGTGAGCGAGTGGTCGGTGAAGGACCTGTACTCGATCACGAACGTGCACTTCAAGGACATCCGGGTCGACGGGACCGGGACGTCGGTGGTGAGCGCGCGGGTGAAGGGGTCGGCGACGTTCGAGAACGTGGACGCGCGGAACGTGGGCGCGGTCGGGGTGAACAACTGCGGCTCGTTCGGCTTCCCGCCCACGGGCTCGGAGTTCTCGCTGACCGATCTCGGCGGGAACGACGGTGGTGGCGCGGCGGGGCCCTGGCTGGCGCCGTGGCTCCTGCCGAACACCATCACCTGCGACGACCGTCCGCCGGTCGCGGCGCCCCCGCCTCCGTCCCCCTGGTGACCGGGCCGACGCGTTTTGTGCCGCGCCGGCCCGGCCGGGGGCTCACTCCGGCCGGCTCATGGCCTCCAGGCCCCTGACCACGGTGGTCGTCAGGATGCCGACCTCGGCGATGCCGATCTTCACCGTGTCGCCGTCCTGCAGCGTGAACGGCAGGTCGGGCACCAGGCTGGTGCCGGTGGCCAGCACGGCGCCGTCGGGGAAGGAGTCGGCGCGGAACAGGTAGCCGGCCAGCTCGTCGAGGCGCCGGTGCAGGCCCGACGTGGACGCCTTGCCGTCCCACACCGTCTCGCCGCCCCTGGCGATCGTGAGCGTGATGTCCAGCGCGTACGGGTCGGAGACCTCCCACACGGGCCTGATCGCCGGGCCGACCGCGCAGGCGCCCAGGTAGATCTTGGCCTGCGGCAGGTACAGCGGGTTGACGCCCTCGATGGTGCGCGAGCTCACGTCGTCGACGACCGTGTAGCCGACGGTCTCCCCGGCCGTGTTCAGCACCAGGCCGAGCTCCGGCTCCGGCACGTCGATCTCGGAGTCCGACCGCACCGCGATGCGACCGCCGTCACCCGAGACCTTCCAGGCCACCGACTTGAAGAACAGCTCGGGGCGCTCGGCGTCGTAGACCAGCTCGTACACGTCGGCGGCGCGCTCGCTCTCCAGCACCCGTGCCTCGCGCGAGCGCCGGTACGTCACGCCGGCCGCCCAGACCTCCATCAGCCCGTCCACCGGCGCGAGCCGCCACACGGACGCGGACGGGTGGCCCGGCCCGTCGGCCCCCGCCAGGCGCTCGCGCAGCCCCTCGACCGGGAGCCGCAGCAGTTCGGCCACGGTCGTGACGCCGGCCAGCTCCACCACCTGCTCGCCGTCGTCGACGCCGACCGCGGGGGCATCGGTCAAGGGGCTGACGAACCGTACGATGTGCATGCCTGCTCCTCATTCTCATCAGACGAGTCTGATGAGAGTCTTCCCTACCCGGCCGGGCAGGTTTCTGGCGGGTCAGATCACCTCGAAGTCGGCCATCATCGCCATGTCCTCGTGCTCCAGGTTGTGGCAGTGGAGCATGTACCGGCCGCGGTGGCCGTCGAAGCGGGCCAGCACGTCCACCACCTCGTACGGGCGCACGTCCACGGTGTCCTTCCACCCCGCGTCCGAGGCGGCGGGGGCCCGGCCGTTCCTGGCCAGCACCAGGAAGTGGGCCAGGTGGACGTGCACGGGGTGGTGGAAGTCGCTGGACAGGCGCCAGACCTCGGCGGTGCCCAGCCGGGGCCGGGCCAGCGGGACGCCCGGCCGGTAGGGGTGACCGTTGATCGTCCAGACCCCCTCCGATGATCTGCGGAAGTCGAACCTGCGGGTGGTCACGGGCGCCACGCGCCCGGGCGGGCGGGACAGCACGGCCGGTACGGCGGTGTCGTCGGCGGCCCGGCGGGCGACGACGAACCGCATGACGTTGCGGGCGGGGCCGTCGGCGAGGGTGTTGACGAGGGTGACCGCGGTGCCGACGGGGTAGGCGGAGAAGTCGACCACCACGTCGTACCGCTCGCCCGGCGAGATCGGGAGCTCGTCGTGCGCGACCGGCGCGGCCAGCAGGCCGGAGTCGCTCCCGATCTGCGTGAAGCGGCCGCCCGGCGCGAGCCGGAGCCGGTAGCGGCGGGCGTTCGAGGCGTTCAGCAGCCGCAGCCGGTAGCGGGTGGCCGTCACCTCGGCCACCGGCCAGGGCGCCCCGTTGACGAGGATCACGTCCCCCTCGACGCCTTCCATGTAGTCACCGTCGACCGCGGCCATGTGGCCGCCGCCGCCCATCCCCATGTGACCCGTGTGACCGCCGCCGGGCGGGCTCGGGTACCGGAAGGAGCCGTCCTCGTCGAACGCCCGGTCGCAGATCATCAACGGCAGCTCCCGCTCCCCCCTCGGCAGCGGCAGCGCGTCCTCCTCCTCGTCGCGCACCAGCACCATCCCGGCCAGCCCCCGCCACACCTGCGGCCCCGTGAAGTCCATCCGGTGGTCGTGGTACCAGAGCGTGGCGGCCCGCTGCTCCAGCGGGTAGTCGTAGTCCTTCGTCCCGCCTCCGGGCGCCACGAGGTCGGTCGGGTAGCCGTCGGAGCCGGGCGGGGTGACGCCGCCGTGCAGGTGGGTGGAGGTGGGCACGCTCAGCTCGTTGCGCACGGCGACCGTGACGCGGCTGCCGCGCCGCAGGTCGAACGTGGGCCCGGGGAAGGTCCCGCCGTAGCCCAGGACCTCGGTGGCCGTCCCGGGGATGATCTCGATCCTGGCGGCCCGCTGCGTCACCTCGTAGCGGCCGGGGCGTACCGGGCGGGCGACCTCGGGGATCGGGAGCGGCACGGTGAACGGCCGGGGCAGGGTCAGCCGGCTGCGCAGCAGCTCTCCCGAGATCTCGGCGCACCCGGCGGCGGCCAGCGCGGCCCCGCCCAGCACCCCGAGGAACCCCCGCCTGGTCAGGGCGCTCATGCGGCGCTCGGGCGGTAGGCGCGCCAGGTCCAGACGGCGAAGACGGCGGACAGTCCGAAGATCGCCATGCCGATCGGGAAGTGCAGCCCCAGCACCCGCCACTGTCCCAGCGCCACCTGCACCGTCTCCAGGGCCACGAGCCCCAGACTGGCCAGCGCCGGCCATCCCGGCCCCCGTCCCGGCCGCCACAGCAGGACGGCGGCCACCAGCTGCAGGTAGAGCAGGGCGTGGGTGAACCCGGCGTTGTTCTGGTGCCAGGCCAGCAGGTCGACGTCGCCGGTGGCGAAGAGCCCGGCCAGCGCGGCCTGCCCGAGCACTCCGGCCAGGTGTGCGGTGGCGAGCACGCGCAGCGACCAGACGATCCAGCCGGGCGGAGCGGAGGGTGATGCGGTCATGCACGGAATGCTCCAGGCAGGCCCCCTGGAGCCGCGTCCCACGTGGGAGGGCTTCCCGGCATACGCCCCGTGGAGTACGCCGCCCGTCCGGGGCCGCGAACGTACGACCGTGGGATGACACCGGGCCTGCACCGAGGCCGCGAACATACGACCGTGGGGCGACGACCGGCCCGGGCCGGGTCGCCTACCTTGTGAGCATGGACAGCCGGAGAACGGACGCGCTCGTCGCGGCGGGCGCCCTGGCGGCGATCATGGGCGGGACCTACGCGAACCTCTCGTGGACCGGCCCGCTGGAGCGCCCCCTCGACCCGGCGGGCGTGACGCTGATCGTGGTCGCGTCGCTGACGCTGGCCTTCCGGCGCACCGCGCCGCTGGCCGCCGGCGCGGTCGCGGCGGCCGCCGGGGTCGTCTACTACGCGCTGCACTACCCGGGCGTGTTCGCCTCCGCGCCCGCGCTGGCCTCGATCTACACGCTGGCCGCGCTCGGCCGCCGCAAGGCGGCGATCTGGCTGTCGCTGGCGCTGGCCACGGGGATCTACGGGCTCATGGCGATCGCCGAGGACGATCCGCCCCCGGGGAGCTGGATGGGGCTGCTGAGCGGGTGGCTGGTGGCCATGGTGGTGATCGGCGAGCTGACCCGGCACCGCCGCGCGTACCTGCGGGCCGTGGAGCAGCGCGCCGAGGAGGCCGAGCGCACCCGCGAGGAGGCGGCGCTGCGCCGGGCCGGCGAGGAGCGGCTGTGGATCGCGCAGGAGCTGCACGACTCGCTCACCCACAGCATTTCCGTGGTCAACGTCCAGGTGGCGGTGGCCATGCAGTTGCTGGAGCGCGACCCGGCGCGGGTCAGGCAGGCGCTGGCCGCGATCAAGGAGTCGGGGCACGAGGCGATGCACGAGCTGCGGGCCACGCTGGGCGTGCTGCGCCAGAGCGAGCCGGAGGAGGCGGGGCTGTCCAGGCTGCCGCGCCTGCTCTCCAGGGCCGAGGGCGCGGGGCTGCGGGTGGCGCACACCGTGGCCGGGACGCCGTACGCGCTGCCGCCCGAGGTGGACCGGGCCGCATACCGCATCGCCCAGGAGGCGCTGACCAACGTGCTGCGCCACGCGGGCGCCGCCACGGTCACGCTCGCGGTCGAATACGATCCCTCGAAGATCGTGCTGCGGGTGGAGAACGACGGCGAGGCGGGCACCGCCGGGCCGGGGATGGGGTTGATCGGGATGCGCGAGCGCGCGGTCGCCATCGGCGGCTCGCTCACCGCGGGCCCCCACGAGAACGGCGGCTTCGCGGTCCGCGCCGAGCTGCCCGTCCGGGTCCCGGCATGACGGCGGCCGACGGGGCGGGTCCCGGCATGACGGCGGGTTCCGGTGTCATCAGGGTCCTGCTGGCGGACGACCAGCCGCTGATCCGCGCGGGTTTCCGGGCGCTGCTGGAGCTCACCGACGACATCACCGTGGTCGGCGAGGCGGCCAACGGCGTGGAGGCCGTGGAGCTGGCCAGGCGCCTGCTCCCGGACGTGGCGCTGCTCGACGTGCGCATGCCGCTGCTCGACGGCATCCAGGCCACCCGCAGGATCGGCGCCGCCCCCGACCTCGACGGCGTCCGCGTGGTGATCCTCACGAACTACGCGCTCGACGAATACGTCTTCGCCGCGCTGCGGGCCGGGGCCAGCGGCTTCCTGCTCAAGGACATCGAGCCCGGCGACCTGCTGCAGTCGGTGCGGGTGGCCGCCCGCGGCGACGCGCTCCTGTCGCCCTCGGTGACCCGCCGCCTGATCGAGGAGTACGTCAGCACCCCTCCCCGCCCCACTCCGGCGCCCGGCCTCGAACGCCTGACCGACCGCGAACGCGAGATCGTGACCCTGGTGGCCCGGGGCATGTCCAACGAGGAGATCGCCGAGCACCTGGTGATCAGCGGTGCCACCGCCAAGACCCACGTGAGCAGGTCGATGACCAAGCTAGGCGTGCGTGACAGGGCGCAGCTGGTCGTCGTCGCGTACGAGTCCGGCCTGGTGGTCCCGGGGACGAGCGCCTAGATCGCCAGCAGGAACTCGTAGACGTTCAACAGCCAGACCAGCAGCCACAGGGCCACGGCGGGAAGCCGGGCCATCCCCCGTCCGATTCCGTCATTCGGCACTCAGTATCACAACGCCCTTCCCTCGACGGCGATGACACTTCCAGTGTGCCTCCCAGACCATGCCCGGCCCGGATGGTGACGTAACAGGGTGATCCAGGACGGCGGCTAGCCGTTGACCGGCTTGCCCAGGGCGCTGCCCGCCAGCCAGTCGTCCCACGACTTCGCCCAGGGCGTCGGCCCGTTGCCGAAGCGCAGCTTCCGCGACGTCCCCTTGACCTCGATGATGTCCCCTCGCTGGGTGAACTCGTAGAACCAGCGGGCGTTGGCCGGGCTGGCGTTCACGCAGCCGTGGCTGACGTTGCTGTTGCCCTGCGCGCCGGTCGACCAGGGGGCGGCGTGGAAGAACGTGCCGCTGTAGGTCATCCGGACGTTCCACTTGGTGCGGATGCGATATTCGCCCGGCTTGCCGATGGTGGCCGAGTCCATGAGGGTCTCCGCGGCCTTCTCCTGGGCGATCATGACACCGGACCAGCTGTCGTCCCCGGGCTTGCCCAGGCTGACCGGGATGGTCTTGACGACCTCGCCGTTCTCCCGCACGACCGCCTGGTGGGTCTTGTTGCTGACCTGGGTGATGTGCTCAGGGCCGACGGTGAACGTCAGGCTGCGGTCCTTGGTGCCCCACACGTCCTGCCCCGCCCGCAGCCCTGCCAGGTGCGCGACCACGGTGACCTTCTCGCCGACCGGCCAGTACTCGCGCGGCCTGAATTGCACCTCGCGGTCGCTCACCCAGCTCCAGGCGCCCTCGACCGGCTTGGACATCCGCACCACCAGCGACTTCTCGACCGCGGCCCGGTCTTCCTGGGCGGTCACGGGTCGCGACAGCAGGAGCTGGACGGGCATGCCGACGCCGACCTTCTCGCCGTCCAGCGGGGACATGCCGCTCTCCAGCACCCGCTTCGGCTTGAGGGTGGTGAACGTGACCTGGGCGGTGACGGGCTTGCCGTCCGTGCCGGTCGCCTGCGCGCTCACCGTGTACGCCGTCGAGGGCCGCAACGGCCACCTGGGGTGCCACGTCCCGTCCGCGCCCAGGGTCCCGCGCACCTCACGCCCCTTGGCGTCGGCGACGGTCAGCTTGGTGACCTTGCCGTCGGTGGCCTTGACGCTGACCCCGGTGTCCGGGGGCACCTTCTTCGTGCCGTTCGCCGGTGTGATCGCCAGCTTGGCCACCGGGGCCTGCTCCTGCGACTTACCGGGCGCGCCCGGGCCGCCGCCCGGACCGCCGCCCGAGCTGCAGCCGGCGGCCATGAGCAGGGCCGCGGTGAAGGTGCCGACGAGTACGGTCCGGCCGTTCCGCATCGCTGATGCCTCCCACAACCTGACAAATAGGGACATTTCACACTAGATGGCATTTCTATAGCCCGGTGCAGTTCTGCCCCGAACTGCACCCGGCATGCGGCGCCCCGGCAGCGCATTGACCGATCTTGTGAAGGCGGTTTAACATCCGCTTGACTCGGGTCCGAAATTTTCCCCCTGCTCGCGAAAGTTTCAGCCGCCCTCATCCCGCCGGAGATCGCGACATGACGAAGCTCTCCAGGATCCTGCTGTCGGTCGCGGTGGTGGCCGCCGCGACCGCCGCCGTCCCGTCGTCACCCGCCCAGGCGCAGGCGCCCGGCACGTACATATCGGGCTCCGCGGGCCCGGGGCGCTTCCCCCTCGTGGCCGCCGGCCGGGCGGCGCCGATCGTGGTCAGCGCGGGCGACCACGCGGGCGTCGTCCGCGTGGCGGGTGACCTCCAGGCCGACATCGAGCGCGTCACCGGCGTGCGGCCGGCCCTGGCGAAGGACGAGGTCCCGAGCCGGGACGACGTGGTGCTGGTCGGCACCATCGGCCGCAGCCCGCTCATCGACCGCCTGATCAGCACCGGCAAGCTGGACGTCTCGGGCATCGCCGGCAAGTGGGAGACCTCGCTGGAGCAGGTCGTGCAGAATCCCGTGCCCGGCGTGCGGCGCGCGTTCGTGATCGCCGGCAGCGACCAGCGGGGCACGGTCTACGGCGTGTACGACGTCTCCAAGCAGATCGGCGTCTCCCCCTGGTACTGGTGGGACGACGTGCCCGCCCGCCACCGGGACGCCCTGTACGTGCTGCCGGGACGGCACACCCAGGGCACGCCGAAGGTGAAGTACCGGGGCTTCTTCATCAACGACGAGAACCCGAACCTCGGCACCTGGGCGCCCCGCCACTTCGGCCCGGGCAAGGCCCAGGGCTACCCCGGCGGCTTCAACGGCGCGTTCTACGCCAAGGTCTTCGAGGTCATGCTCCGGCTCAGGGCCAACTACCTGTGGCCGGCGGTCTGGGGCCGGGCCTTCGCCGAGGACGATCCGGACAACCACCGGATCGCCTCCGAGTACGGCGTCGTCATGGGCACCTCCCACGAGGCCCCCATGATGCGGGGCATCGAGGAGTGGAACCGCCATGCGGTCGCCGCCGTACGCGACTCGCAGGGGAACATCGTCACCCCCGGCCACGACCCGTACGGCGGGACCGGCGAGTGGAGCTTCCGCCGCAACGGCGAGGCCATCAAGAAGTACTGGGCCGACGGCATCCGCAGGATGAGGGAGCAGGGCTTCGAGGGCGTCGTCACGCTCGGCATGCGCGGCAACGGCGACGTGAGCCTGCCCGACGGCGACGGCATCGAGCTGATGCGGAGCATCCTCGAGAGCCAGCGCGAGATCCTGGCCCGCGAGAGCGGCGAGGACCTGGAGAGCATCCCGCAGGTGCAGACCCTCTACAAGGAGGTGCAGCGCTACTGGGACCAGGGCCTGCGCCCGCCGGACGACGTGACCGTGGTCTTCTGCGACGACAACTGGGGCAACCTGCGCAAGCTGCCCGACCAGTCGCTCCCGAAGCGGGCCGGCGGCTACGGCATGTACTACCACTTCGACTACGTCGGCGGCGGCCGCAACTACAAGTGGGTCGACACGATCAACCTGGCCGGCACGTGGGAACAGCTCGACCTCGCCTACTCCTACGGCGTGGACCGGCTCTGGGTCGTCAACGTGGGCGACATGAAGAACGAGGAGCTGCCGCTGCAGTTCTTCCTCGACTACGCCTGGGACCCCGCCAGGCTGCCGCTGGAGAGGCTGGACGACTGGGAGCAGGCGTACGCGGCGCAGAGTTTCGGGCCGGAGCGGGCCGCGGAGATCGCCGAGGTCCTGCACGAGTACGGCAGGCTCCAGGCCCGCCGCAAGCCCGAGCTGCTGAACCGCCGCATCAGCCTGGACCCGGCCGCGCCCGCCGGCATCAGGTACGACGACGACACCCCGTTCAGCCTGACCAGCTACCGCGAGATGGACCGGGTCGTGGCGGAGTGGCAGCACCTGGCCGACAAAGCCGAAAAAATCCGGAAAAATCTGCCGCCCGGCTACGACGACGCCTACTACCAGCTCGTCCACTACCAGGTGAAGGCCACCGCCAACCTGTACGAGCTGCGCCGCGCCCAGTTCACCAACCTCCTCTACGCCCGGCAGGGCAGGGCCGCCGCCAACGCCCGGGCGGACCTCGCCCAGGCCCGCTTCGACGCGGACCAGGCCATGAACGCCCACTACGGCGAGCTCGCCGGCGGGAAGTGGAAGGACTTCCAGCTGCAGCCCAAGATCGGGTACGGCGACGTCGAGCGGTACGGCCCGAACGCGCCGTGGCAGCAGCCGGAGAAGGACAACGTGGCCCTGCCCGACGCCTTCTACCCGCACCTCGTCCGCACGCAGGTCCCCGAGGCCGCGGAGCTGGGCGTCGCGATCGACGGCTCCGACCGGTGGTGGCCGGAGGCGACCGGCGAGGCCGTGCTCCCGGCGTTCAGCCCGTACCAGGCATATCCGGCGCAGTACGTCGAGGTGTTCAACCGCGGCACCACCCCGTTCGGCTACACCGTCACGCCCGCCCAGCCCTGGGTGAGCGTCACCCCGAAGTCCGGCACGGTCACCGACCAGGTGCGGGTGACGGTGAAGGTGGACTACTCGCGCGCCCCCAAGGGCAGGACCGAGGTCCCCATCACCGTCACGGGGGCGGGCCGGCAGGTGACCGTGAAGGCCGTCATCGACAACCCGGCCACCCGGCCCAGGGGCTTCGTCGAGGCGGGCGGCCACGTCGCGATCGAGGCCGGCCACTACAGCAGGGCCGTCGGCCCGTGGCGGGTGATCCCCGGCCTCGGCAGGACGTCGGACGGCGTGACCCCGCTCCCGGTGACCGCCCCGCGGCAGACGCCCGGCGGCGGCAGCCCGCGGCTGGAGTACACGACGACCCTGTTCACGACCGGCCAGGTGAAGGTGTCGGTGCTGCTGTCGCCCAGGAACAACGTGCTGCCGGCCGACGGCCTCACCTACGCCGTGTCCATCGACGACCAGCCGCCCCAGCGGGTGAACGTCACGACCGCCACCGGCGCCAACGACACCACCATGAACCGCCAGTGGGAGCGCAACACCTCCGACAACGTCAACGTCACCACGACCACCCATACGGTCGCGACGCCCGGCGTCCACGTCGTGAAGTTCTGGATGGTCGACCCGACCGTCGTGCTCCAGCGGATCGTCGTGGACACCGGCGGCGTGCTGCCCAGCTATCTGGGCCCGCCGGAGAGCCGCCGCGTGTGAGATTGCCGCGCCATCCGCCCCGGGCAATCATGGGGCGGATGGACTACTACCTGATCTCCGGCCCCGACGGAATCCTCGTGGAGGAGTTCGTCCTCCACGACGACCACACCGCCGCCGGCATCGACAGCGCCGTGTGGAGCCCGGAGAGCGGCATGTGGTCCGCCTGCCCCGACCTGAGCCGCGAGCTGCGCTCCGACGCCAGGCTCCGCGCGCTGGTGACCCCGGTGGACCGGCGCTCGGCGGCGCAGGCGTACGCGCGGCTCGGCGGGGGCGAGCTGCCCGAGGAGGAGCGGCTGCGCGGGCTCTTCCGGCAGCGCCAGCCCCTGCCCACGGCCGCGCCGCTCGACCTGGGCTCGTCGCCGGACGCGCGCCGCTACCGCATCCTGTTCGCGGGCGACTTCGACGCGGACGGGCTGGCGAACGCCCGCGCGGCCCTGCGCCTGGAGCCCGCCGACGACCCGCGCGTGGCGGGCCGGGCGGCGGGCGACGGTTTCGCGTGGGAGCTGCGCAGCATCGGCGCGGGCATCGCGTGGTGCGTGGACGTGACCGTACGCCTCGGGAGCGGCCCGGCCGGCGTGCTCGGGGCACTGCTGGACCACCTCCGGCAGGCCGTCCGCGAGCAGGGCCTGATTCCGGTCACCGTCGAACGTTTCGCCTGACTGTCACATTTTCCGGTCCCATTCCGTCTTGTCTGTGACGTACCCATCCAGTCATAGGCGGGGTGACTATGAAGGTCAGCTCACTTGCTCAGGCGCTCGACGATCGGATCGGCGGGGCCGGGTTCCTGAAGAAGGCGATGCGGAAGGTCTTTCCCGATCACTGGACGTTCCTGCTTGGTGAGATCGCGCTGTACGCGTTCGTGGTCATCCTGCTCACGGGCGTCTTCCTCACGTTCTTCTTCAAACCGACCATGGAGGAAGTGGTCTACGACGGCGCCTACGTGCCGCTGCGCGGGGTGCAGATGAGCCAGGCGTACGCCTCCACGCTGGACATCAGCTTCGAGGTGCGCGGCGGCCTGCTGATGCGGCAGATGCACCACTGGGCCACGCTCGTCTTCCTGGGCGCCATCGTCATCCACCTGCTGCGCAACTTCTTCACCGGCGCCTTCCGCAAGCCGCGCGACCTGAACTGGCTGATCGGCGTGGCCCTGTTCGGGCTGGTGATGCTCAACGGGTTGTTCGGATATTCGCTCCCCGACGACCTGCTGTCCGGCGCGGGGCTGCGCATCCTGCACGGGGTCACGATCTCGGTGCCGCTGGTGGGCACGTACCTGGCGATGTTCCTGTTCGGCGGCGAGTTCCCCGGCGAGGACATCATCTCCCGGCTGTTCAGCCTGCACGTGCTGCTGATCCCCGGGCTGCTGCTCGTGCTGCTGCCGCTGCACGCGGTGGTGCTCACGTGGCGGCAGACGCACACCCAGTTCAGGGCCAAGGGGCTGAACGACGGGGTGGTGCGGGGCGCGCCGTTCTTCCCGGCGTTCCTGGCCAAGACGACGGTGTTCTTCCTGTGGGTGCTGGCGGTGGTGGCGGCGCTGGCCACGGTGTTCCAGATCAACCCCATCTGGCTGTACGGCCCGTACGCGCCCAGCACGGTCAGCGCGGGCTCACAGCCCGACTGGTACATGGGCTTCCTCGAAGGCGCGCTGCGGATCATGCCGCCGTGGGAGTTCACCGTCTTCGGGCACACGGTCACCATGAGCGTGCTGATCCCGGCCCTGGGGGCGCCCGGGCTGCTGTTCACCGTGCTGGCGGTGTACCCGTTCCTGGAGCGGTGGATCACCCGGGACCACACGATCCACCACCTGCTGGACCGGCCGCGCGAGGCGCCTACCCGGGTGGGCCTCGGGGTCGCGGGGATCGTCTACTACGGCGTGCTCTGGCTGGCCGGCGGCAACGACCTGCTCTCCTCGACCTTCCACATCTCGCTGTACGCGACCACGTGGATCTTCCGGGTCCTGGTGGTCGCGGGGCCGGTGCTGGGGTTCGTGATCGCCCGCCGGATCTGCCTCGGGCTGCTGGCCCGCGACCGGCACACGGTGGCGCACGGGGTGGAGACCGGCGTGATCGTGCGCGGCGCGGACGGCGCGTTCACCGAGATCGAGCGGCCGGTGACGGACGAGGAGTCCGCGGTGCTCGTGCCGCCCGCGCGGCCCGCCCTCCCGGCGGCGGCCGACGGCGACGTCCCTCCCCCGGCCCGCCGCCGCGTCCACGACGCCGTCCAGCGCTCCTGGTCCCGCTGACGACCGCCCTCCGCCCCACCACCGAGCCCGCACTCGGGGGGAGGGCAGAAGGCGGCGTCCGTCACGGGACCGCGACGGCGGGGACCGTGACCGGGCCGAGGAGCGGGTTGAGCACGTCCGACTGGGACTGTCCCGACGGGACGAGCACATCGAGCGCCTTGGGCACCGTGCCGGGGTCAACCGAGCACAGCGGCCCGGTGCCACCCTCGGCGCAGACCCCGAACTGGTACGGCTGCGGCGTCGCTGCGAACCCCCTGGCCTGGTCGGCGCTGAAGCCGTCCTGCCCGGTGAGCACCACGGCGAAGCGCCACCCTGGGCCGGGTGTCCCGAAGGCGGCCTTGGGCAGGGCGACCGTGATGGTCCGCGTCGTCCCGGACGAGCGCACCGCCGCGCCCGCCTGGGCCGTGCCCGCGGCCGTCACCCAGACCGGCGCAGCGAAGCCCTGCACCTCCACCCGCTGCGACCAGGCGTCCCCCAGGCGGTAGTTGCGCTGCGGGAACGCCGCGTCGTGCGACCGCGTGGCCGCGGCCGGGTCCTGCGCGTAGACGTCGAGCAGCTGGGCGCCCATCTGGTTGCCGAACGTCGGGGTGAGGTCACGCAGCTCGGCCCGCAGGTAGACGGTCGTCGCGTCCGTGATCACCTGGAACCTGCGCAGGTCGAACGCCCCGGCGTGGAAGTCCCCGGCGGTCGGGTACGCGTACGTGCCGGGCCCGTTGTCGTCGCCCTCCGGGTCGGCGACGTCGAGCACGGTCGTGGCGCCCACGATGTCGCCGACGACCGTGCGCCGGGCGTAGGCGGTGCGGCCGTCGGATGCGGTGGCCGTCACGGTGAGCACGACCTCCCCGAACGACACCGGTGCCCGCGCCGTGAAGGCGCCGTCCGATCCGGCGCGTACGGAGACGACCTGGGTGGGCGCGCCGGTGTCGATGGGCGTGGCCGCGACGTCCACCCGCGCCCCCGGTGACGTGGTGCCCTCGACGGTCGCCGACGTGCCCGCGACCGCCGTGCCGTCCGCGGGGGCGGTGACGGTCAGCGGGGCGGCCTGGGGCAGGCCGCGGGCGGCGTAGCGGAGCCGTACGACGTCCGGCTGCTCGACGGGGCGGGTGGAGCCGAGCGACAGGACGAGCCGGACGACCTGGGCCTGGGCCCAGGTCAGCGGGGACGCCGAGCCCGCCGGGCCGCCGTCGCGGAAGCCGATCGAGGCGGTGGCCGGGTCGGTGCCGTACGGCGAGGCGGCCAGGTCCGGGTTCTCCCACGCCTGCTCGGGGATCAACCCGGTGCCCGACGACATGGCCCGCATGGCCGCCAGCAGCGTGGCGGCCGAGGCGAAATCGCGGGTCTGGAGCGCCTGCTCGGCCCGCTCGCCCGCGAGCACCGGCCACAGGTGGCCGGAGCCCGTGTTGCCGGTGGGCCAGGGGCGGCCCGACGGCGCGCACGAGGTGGGGTCGGGCTCGTGGCAGTCGCCGTAGCCGTCCTCGGTGCCCGCGGTGTCGGAGCCGTAGCGGTACCAGCCGGGGCCGCCTGCCGTCGTACGCCTGAGCACCCGGTCCACCACCGGCAGGCTGGCCAGCACGTCGGGGTCGTCGGCGGGCAGGATGCCGAGCCGGGTGAGCTCGAGGAAGCCCGCGTCCACCACCCTCCTCTGGTCCTCGGTGGGGCCGCCGTTGCCCAGGTTGTACGACGTGGCCGCGTTCGGGTCGCCACCGCGCGACAGCCGCAGGAAGTAGCGCGGGGCGTACGGGCCGGTGGTCGTGACCGTCCACGACTTGATCGAGCGGGCGAAGTGGTCGGCCGCGCCCCGGTAGATCCGGGCCCTGGCCTGGTCACCGGCCCGGGCGGCCAGCTCGCCCGCCGCGACGAGCCCGGCGATCTCGGCCGCGATCGTGGACGGCGAGTGGCCCGACTGCTCCTCCCACCGCTCCACGCCGAACGCGGGCCCGTGCGCCACCAGGAAGTCGGCCGCCGCCCGCACCCGCTCCCACACCCCGGTGAGCCCCGACTGGTAGGCCATCAGGATCGGGTACGCGGTCTCGTCGAGCTGGTCGCCGCCGGAATCGGGCGCCAGTTTGCCGTTCAGCAGCGAGTTGCGCGGCATCCGGCCGTCGGGCAGTTGCTGACGTTCCAGCAGGAAACGGGCGGTGTCGCGGGCCGTGGCCACGTCGCCGGCGGCGAGGAAGCCGGTGAACGCCTCGTACAGGTCACGGGCGAACACCTCGCGGTAGGAGCCGAAGTAGACCGCCTTGCCGCCGACCAGCTCGCCCGCGCCCACCGCCTGCCCCCACGGGCTGGCCAGCGACGCCACGACCGCGCCGGGGAACGTCTTGTCCTCGCTGGCCTTGAGCACGTTCGCGGACAGCCGGTAGAGGTCGGCCTGCGCGCCGGGCGGCCTGCGCAGGCGCGCGTTGTAGGCGGCCCAGCCGGACTCGTACCGGGCGCGGGTGCTCTCGAACGGCCGGGCGGCCGCCTCGCCGGCGGTCCGCAGCGCGGCGGCCCTGGTCCGGCCGAACCCGAGCGCGAACGTCACCTCACCCTTCCCGTCGATCGGCAGCCTGGCGGTGGCGACCACGTTGCCGGCGGGGGCCTCAGTGTAGGGGGTGAGCTCGCGGGCGGCGTCGAGCTGGGTGGCGCCGTCGCCGGGCGTGCCCGCGTAGCCGACGCTCGCCTGCGGCAGCCGCCGCTCGGCCCGCAGCGCCAGGTGGGTGGGCACGGCGTAGTCGCGGGCGGGGGCGGAGGTCTCGGTGTTCTCGTCGGAGATCACGGGGGCGCCGGTGGGGCCGTCGACCACGCCGGTGTCGGGGCCGCCGTTGGGCTGCCCGCCGCCGCCGTTGCCGTTCACGCTCGCGTCCAGCCGTACGTACAGCCGGAGCCCGGCGGGCTGGAGCCGGGTGCGCACCACCACGGCGTCGCGGTCGGGGTCGGTGACGTAGGTGGTGGTCAGGCGGTAGCGGCCGCTCCTGCTCGCCGAGGTGACGGTGCAGGTCATGCCGGAGCGGTCGGTGCTAACCTGGTAGGTGGTGTCGCGGGACTGCAGTTCGGTGAACGTCTTTCCGTCGGTCACGACGAACTGCATGGTTTCGACGTTCGTGTTGTCGATCGTGGGCTCGTACACGTCGGACAGGACTCCGCCCGCGACGGTGTACCAGACCTTGGACGTCCTGCCGGTGGCCGTGCCCACGCAGTCCTTGCGGGCCAGGCCGAAGTGCGACGGCGCCCCGGGCGCGCCCGGGGCGGGGGTCGCGGCCAGGACGGGATCGAGCGGCACGGCGGCGAGCGCGGCGGAGACGAGCAGGGCAAGGACGGAACGTCGGATCGCAGGCATGCCGGGCTCCCCTCCAGACCCCCGATGGCTAGAGACAAGACCAGCCCCACCCGACTGTCAAGCCCCGTAGGGTCGGTCGCCGCGGCGTTTCGTCATCCGGAAAGCGGTCTCCGGCGAACCAGGTGCAGGCGACGGTTGTCGTACTCAGTGGAACGATCCCCGCTGGGATCGTCACTACGGGAAGACGCGCCGGGGGCGGCGCGCAAGGGGGATCGATGGACATCGGTGCGAGGTCGCGCCTGGCCTTCCTGGGCGGGGCCAGGCGGGGATCGGCCAGGACGGTCGCCACGGCGGTGCTGGTGGCGATGACCTGCGGCGCGAGCACACTGGCGGCGCCTTCCCAGGCCGCCCAGGCGGCTCCACCGCCGGGCGCGGCCTCGAGCGCGCCCGCATCCGGCGCGTGGGGTGTGATGGCGTCCGGGGCGTCGGGCACGACGGCGTCCGGGGCGTGGGGTGCGACGGCGTCCGGGGCGTGGGGTGCGGCGGCGTTGTCAGCACCCGATGACAGGACCGGTACCGGGCCACTGCCGCGGCCCCGCGTCGACTGCCGCCGCGTCAAGTGCGTGGCACTCACGTTCGACGACGGCCCCGGCCCCTACACCGACACGCTGCTGGCCTACCTGGCCGCCTACCACGCCCACGCCACGTTCTTCGTCGTGGGCGGCAACGTCGTGACGTACCCCCGTGTCCTGCGCCGCACCGTCGCGGCCGGGCACGAGATCGGCAACCACACCTGGTCGCACCCCGACCTGACGAGACTGCCGCCCGCCCGGGTGCGCTCCCAGCTGGGCCGCACCGACCAGGCGATCAGGGCGGTCACGGGCGTCGTGCCCAGGCTCGTCCGCCCGCCGTACGGGGCCCTCAACGCCACCGTGCGCCGCCAGACCGACCGCCCGATGGTGCTGTGGAGCGTGGACACCCTCGACTGGCGCTTCCGCAGCAGCGCCACGGTGGCGCGCCGGGCGCTCAGATCGGTGCGGCCCGGCAGCGTCATCCTGTTCCACGACATCCACCCGACGACCGTGCGGGCCATGCCGCGCGTGCTGCGGAAGCTGGCCAAGCGCGGCTACCGGTTCGTCACCGTCAGCGAGCTGTTCGGCGGCCACCCGCCGCGCCTCGTCTTCGGCGCCCCCTGAGCTGCTCTGATCAAATCTTCGGGCCAAGTCTGAACACTTCTCGCATTCCCCGCGTATCTCCGGATGTGAGCGGTGATCGCGCTTAGGCGCCGACCAGAAAGGATGCGTCACCGGCAGCAGGGACACCGCGTGGGCCGGCCGGGCTGCCGGCCCACGCGGGCTGTGCACGCCGCCGATCTCCAGCAGCGTCCGTTCGATGTTGCCCCGCCTCACCTCCTCCGGCGACCCGGCCAGGGCCCACGCCGTCAACTCCGTCGCCGTGGAGACGGTCTACATCGGATCGCCCTTATGGGTGAGCGGCTGGGAATCCTGGTCGCGCTCTGGTCGGCTGGCTGACGACCGCCGGCCAGATCGGCAGCGCCACCGGCGCGACACTGGCCGGCCCTCTCGCCGACCGCTACGGCGGCGGCCCGGCGTTCCTTCTGGTGACCGTCGCGCTGGGAACCGGCCTGGCCATCGCGCTTCACCGTAAAGAAACCCTGCCCCGCGACAGCGGAGAGTGAGCACAGCGAAGCGCGGGCAAAGAGCCCACCCCCGGGCGTCAATCTTCCACCAACCGCCACATCGGTCCGCCCATCGCGGGCAGCGAGGCGTAGGCAGCAACACTCGCTCGCTCTCAGGGAGAACGCCATGATTCGAACGCTCCACAAGATGGGGATCCGGTCCGGCATGCTGTACGCGGCAGGCCTGGCCTCGATAGGGCTCTCGGTCGCGACCTGGACCGCCTCGCTCAAGTACGAGCGCGCCGGCATCGACCGGGCCGACCGGTGGGGCATCTTCGTCGGGCAGTGGGCTCCCACGCTTTTCGCGCTCGGCACCGCTCTGCGCATCGAGGAGACGCGGGAGGAGCTTCCCGAGGAGTTCCAGCGCATGGAACGCGAGATGCGGGCGCCCGCCGCAGCGCGTGCCTGACCACGGAACCGCTCTGGTCCGCTGCGTCGACGGCGCCCGATCGACGGTCAGCGGACCGGGGCGAGGTTCCAGGTGCGGGCGGTCTGATCGCGGCTGCCGCTGACGGCGACCGGCCGGCCGTCGAGCAGGCCCACCGCCACCGACCAGACGCAGTCGGAATGTCCGGTGAACGGGGTGCCGAGCGGTCTCCTGGTGTTCAGGTCCCACACGCGTACCGTTCGGTCCTCGCTGCCCGTGACCGCCACGGGGGTGCCGTCGAGGTTGCTCATCGCCACCGACCAGACGAGGCCGGTGTGGCCGGTGAGCGGGGTGCCGAGTTGCCTCCAGGCGATCAGGTCCCAGACCCGGACGGTCATGTCCTCGCCGCCGGTGACCACCACGGGGGTGCCGTTCAGGAAGCCCAGCGCCACCGACCGCACCCAGCCGGAGTGGCCGGTCAGCGGCCGGCCGAGCTGTTTCCTGGAAGCCAGATCCCAGACGCGCACGGTCCCGTCGTCGCCGGTGGTGACGGCCACGGTCGCGCCTGCGGCCTGGCCGACGGTGACGGCCCACACCCCGCCCTCGTGGCCGGTCAGCGGGTCGCCGTACTCCTTGGCCGTACGCAGGTCCCAGACGCGGGCGGTGCCGTCGGTGGAGGCGGTGACGGCCACGTGCCGGCCGCCGATCCGGCCGGTCGCCACGGACTTGACGTCACCCGTGTGCCCGGCCAGGACGCGGGACCCGCCGGTGGGAAGCTCCCAGACGCGGGCGGTGTCGTCGTCGCTCGCGGTGACGGCGATCGGCGCGCCGTCGAGCTGGTCGAGGACGACCGATCTGACCCATTCGGTGTGGCCGGCGAGCGGCCGGCCGATCTGCTGGGAGGTGCGGAGGTTCCACAGGCGGGCGGTCTCGTCGTCCGAGCCGGTCAGGGTGACGGGGACGCCGTCGAGGGTGCCCAGGGACACCGCCCGTACGTCGTTGGCGTGGCCGGCCAGGGGCTTGCCGAGCTCCGCGCCGAACCGGAGGGCGGGCGCGGCCGGACGTACCGGATCCCGCTCGCGCGGCCACATCGCCACGGCCACGGCCGCCGCCGCGGCGGCCACCCCGACGGCCAGCACTGCGCGGCGCGGCACCCGGCGGGGCGGCGCGGTCTCGAGGGAGGCGTCGGGCAGCGGGGCGGGCATGGTCAGGGTGTCGTCGCCGGTCAGGGCGCGGACCAGGTCGTCCGCCGTGAGCCGCCGGGCGGGGTTCTTGTCCAGGCACGTGGTCACCAGGGACCTGAGCGACGCGGGCACGCCGGACAGGTCGGGCGGGTCGTACAGGAGCGCGTGCAGCACCGCCGCCACCGACTCCCCCGCGAAGGCCCGCCGCCCCGTCGCCGCGAACACCATCGTGGCCGCCCAGCTGAACACGTCCGCCGCCGGCCCCACCTCGCCGCCGCTCACCTGCTCGGGCGCCATGTACCCGGGCGTGCCGAACGCCCCGGTCTGCGTGACGGCGTGGTCGAGCGCCCGCGAGATGCCGAAGTCGATCACCACGGGGCCCTCGGGCCCGAGGATGACGTTGCCCGGCTTCAGGTCGCGGTGGACGACCCCGGCGCGGTGGATGGCGGCCAGCGCCGTCGCCGTCGCCACCGCGAGCCGTTCCAGCCCGCCCCCGGTGCGGGGGCCGTCCTTCCTGACGGCGCGTTCGAGGGATTCGCCGCGTACGTACTCGCTCACGATGTACGGCCGGTCGGCCTGCATCCCCATGTCCAGCACCCGCGCGGTGCAGAACGGGGCGACCCGGCGGGCGAGGTCCACCTGCCTGAAGAACCTGCGCCGCGCCTCGGGATCGTCCGAGAGCCTGGCGTGCAGCACCTTGATCGCGACCTCGTCGCCCGACGGGCTCAGGCCCACGTAGACCACGCCCTGCCCGCCCTCGCCGAGGAACCGGGTGAGGCGGTAGGCGGCGATCTGACCGAGGTGGTCCCCCGATTGCGGACGCGACACTGCTTCCCTCTTCGAATCGCGCAGGAGCTTCAGCACCGGATACTACGATTCGGAAGGCCCTCGTGGATGACCCCGGAGGGCGACATAAATGGACATATTTGCCCTGGTCAGAGAAACGTCATGCGCTGTTTCCCGGTGATTCATCTCCCGGAGAACGTGCGGGCGGCCCCGTACCGGACGGGGCCGCCCGCGGCGTCAGGCGAGCAGGCCCGCCAGCGCCAGAGCGGGCTCCGGGTGATCGGCCAGGAGCGCGGTGACCTCACCGCGCCCCGGTGCCGGGGCCTGCCACGAGCCCTCGCAGCCGAGCAGCCCCGCCACCGCGTCACACGCGGCCGGATGCCCCATGAGCAGCTCGGCCACCGGCCCCGACGCGACCGGCGCGGCGGCCGCCACGGCGGCGGGACGCGCCGTCCACGGCGGCACCCAGCCGTCCACGGCGGCCAGCGTGCCGGGGAAGGTGCGCCCGGCCTCGCGTACGAGCGCCGGCATCAGCTCGCCCGCCTGGTCCCGCAGCGCCGTGATCAGCTTCGGCAGCCACGGCAGCAGCACCCGGTCGGGCAGCTGACCGAACGCCTTCGAGATCACCTCCACCACGAAGCCCGACAGGGCCGGGACGGGCTCCATCGCCTGGACGAACCCCAGGATGTAGAGCGGGAACGACGGGACGACCAGCGGGTTGGCCAGCAGCTCGTCGCATCGCGCCCGCAGCTCGGCCAGCGGCAGCAGCCCGAGCTGCGACCGCGCCGCCCACAGCAGCGCCACCTTGTCCGGCGCCTCCGGATGCGACTGCTGCACGGCCAGCTCCAGCTGGGCCCGGTCGCAGCCCAGCGAGAGCGCGAGGCTCTCCATCGAGAACAGGAACCCCAGCATGGCCGCCACCTGCCGCGTCCCCGTGTCGTCGGCCACGAAGGCCGTCGGCAGGAGGGTGCAGTAATGCGCGTAGCCGGAGGTCGCGAACTCCTCGCACCAGGCCGGCAGCTCCGGCTCGTGGGCGCGGTAGTAGGACATCAGCCGCCGGATCCTGCGCAGCACCTCGGGCGCGTCGTCCACGCTCCGCTCGGACGCCAGCAGCTCCACGGCCCGCTGCCCCAGCTCGTCGGCGAAGCGGCGGCTGCCGAGGAAGAGCACCGCGTCCTCGACGGCCGCCAGCGCGACGGCCGCCGTGGCCTTGGGGTCCCACACCGAACGGCGCAGCCGCTGCTCCATCACCTGCTCGATGGTGACGCCCTCGTAGCCCAGCTCGATGATCGAGCGCTGGTGCTTGCCGAACGCCACGTCCCAGCTCTCCTGGATCGAGCGCTCCCCCAGCCCGCGCTCGCCCATGATGGGGCGCACGGCGTCCGACGGCAGCAGGTACCGCAGCATCCACAGCAGGTCGGAGCAGGGCACCAGCTCGGGGTTGGCGTTGAGGTCGAGCAGCGCCCGCTGGATCGTGCGTTTCTCCAGGTCGAGCTTGAGCGGCGCGAGCCGGTCGTACACGTCGCGGGCCAGCGGCGGCAGGGCGTCGTAGCCGACCTCGCCGACGCGGTCGCCGCCGAGCATGATCTCGCACAGCCGCCGCACGTCACGGCGGCCCGGCACGACGTCCTTCTCGATGCAGGTGACGGCCGCGTCCTGGAAGTCGTACGGGGTGGGCCTGGCCCGGTTGCGCAGGCCGGCGAGCAGGATCGAGGTCTCGAACACCGCGATGGCGTCGGCGGTGCTGGCCAGGTAGCCGTTGCGGCGGGCCAGCCGGACGATCTCCACGCTCCAGCCGAGCAGCTCGGCCTCGTCCAGCTCGTCCAGCGCCGGCGGCTTCGACAGGAACCCGGTCAGCCGGTCGGCCACCTCGCCCTGGGGGACGGGCGCGGGCAGCTTGGCCACGCGTTTGCGCGTGCCCCGCTGCCCGGCCAGCTGGAACGGGGTCAGCTTGCTGCGGGTCAGCGACTTCTCCCAGGTCGCCGCCGCGATCGACACCGAGCCGGAGGCCAGCCCGAACTGGGCCTCGATGGCCGAGTGGCTGGACGGGATGAGGCCGTACAGCCATTTCGTGCCGGTTCGCGGGGTGATCTCGAAGGTCGCCGTGGACCTCAGCCCGAACTGCTCGACGTGGCTGGCGGCGTGGAAGGCGCCGCACACGTACAGGCAGTCGGCCGGGTCGGCGCCCGAGGCGGCCAAGTGCTCGCGCATCCTGGTCCACATGTAGCGCTCGCGGTCCTCGTCCACGGTCCGGCGGCCGCCGTCGCGGTCGAGGCGGCGGAACAGGCTGCCGATCAGCACCATGACCTGGCGGTAGGTGTCGTAGTCGGCGCCTGACAGCGGCTGCTCGACGTACTGGTCCCACCACTCGGACCAGTGGCGCACCTTGCCGTGGTGCAGCAGGTGCTCCTCCAGCTCGGCGAAGCGCGGGCGCAGGTCGCCGAGCTCGACGCCCACCGCGTCGCCGTGCAGGCCGGCCTCTTCGGCGTGCTCCTTCTTGCCGGGCTCCTCGTTCGGCGCCCACTGGAAGACGTGGTCCGTCGAGCGGTCGACCAGGACCAGCTCGACGCCCGGGGTCTCCAGCGCGTACGAGATGGCCTGGTACTCGGCGGACGCCTCGGTGATGGGCGCCACCACGCTGAGCGGCGCCCACGACGGCGGGAAGCCGTCGATCTGGGTCGCGAACGCCTGCACCGCCACCGGCAGCCGGCAGTTGCGCAGCTCGGTCAGCAGCGGCTGCAGGTCCTCGCAGAGCTCCAGGTAGATGACCTTCGGCTGCTTCTCCCGCAGCCTGCGCACCATCGCCAGCGCCGAGGCCGGCGAGTGGTGGCAGACCGGGAAGATCTCCAGCTCCTCGCGCAGCGCCCGGTCCACGTCGTCCACCAGGCCGGACAGGATGTCCGACACGGTCACGGGACTGTCGGCGAACGCGGCGGCGGCGTCGAGGAGCTGCTCTCGCAGCGCGCCGAACGGGCTCGTCTGGCCGGTCATGAGAGCGTGGCGATGGCCTCGCGGCCGCCCTCGAGGAACTCCGGCCACTCCCCGCCGTCCTTCTTGCTGCGGGGCTCGACGACGCCGTGCCAGTACTTGTTGAGGATCGCGAGGTCCTCGGGGCTGCGCCGGGCCAGCGAGCCGACCAGCGAGCCGGCGAGGGTCTGCGCGCGCAGCACGCGGTCGCCGAAGAAGTGGCTGTGCAGGATGGCGTCCTCGAGCACGCCGATCTGCTCGGCCGTGGACAGCGCCGACTCCAGCTTCTCGTCGTCGCTGGTGGCCGACGCGGCGGCCGAGCGCAGGTCGGCGAAGCTCTGCAGCAGGATGTCCAGCAGCGTCGGCGGCAGGTCCAGCTCGATCTTGTGCCGGCGCAGCAGCTCCTCGGTGCGGAACCGGACGATCTCCGCCTCGCTCTTCTTGTTCGACACGACGGGGATGCGGACGAAGTTGAAGCGGCGCTTGAGGGCCGAGGACAGGTCGTTGACGCCCCGGTCACGGCTGTTGGCGGTGGCGATGATGGAGAAGCCGGGCTGGGCGAAGACGATGTTGTCGTCGTCGAGCTCGGGGATGGAGACGTACTTCTCCGACAGGATCGAGATCAGCGCGTCCTGCACGTCGCTGGTCGAGCGGGTCAGCTCCTCGAAGCGGCCGATCACGCCCTTCTCCATCGCCGTCATGATCGGCGAGGGGATCATCGACTCGCGGGACTGGCCCTTGGCGATGACCATGGAGACGTTCCAGGAGTATTTGATGTGGTCTTCCGTCGTGCCCGCCGTGCCCTGGACCACAAGGGTGGAGTTGCGGCAGATGGCCGCGGACAGCAGCTCGGCCAGCCAGCTCTTGCCGGTGCCCGGGTCGCCGATCAGCAGCAGGCCCCGGTCGGAGGCCAGGGTCACGATGCTGCGCTCGACGAAGCTGCGGTCGCCGAACCACTTCTGGGGGATCTCCCGGTCGAGCCCGTCCGAGCGCTCGGAGCCGAGGATGAACAGCCTGATCATGCGGGGGCTCAGCCGCCACGAGAACGGCTTGGGGCCGTCGTCGACCGACTCCAGCCAGTCGAGCTCCTCCGCGTACTTCACCTCTGCGGGGGCGCGCAGCATGTCGTCACTCATGGGTGAGGTCTCCTAAGCGAGGAAGTTCTTGAGCTCGAGGACGAGCTTCCGGATATGGCCTGAGATCACGGGAGTGCCCAGGTCCTTGAGTTTCTGGCGGTACCACGGGTCGACGCTCTGGTGCCCGGAGCTGTTGACCGAGCCGACGGGGATGAACTTGACCCCCGAGCGGTGGATCGCCTCGAAGTCGTTGATCAGCGATCGGTTGTCGTAGAAGTCGGAGATCCACACCATCACGGTGTTGCGCGGATCGGTGATCTTCGGCCGGCCCAGGGCCATCGCCACGGTGCCGTCGGTGCCGCCGCCGAGCGTGGTGCGCAGCAGCACCTCGAACGGGTCGTGCACCCACGGGGTCAGGTCGAGCGCCCGGGTGTCGTATGCGATGAGGTGCACGTCCACCTTGGGCAGCCCGGCGAAGATCGACGCCAGGATGGTGCAGTTGACCATCGCGTCCACCATCGAGCCCGACTGGTCGACGACCACGATCAGGCGGGCCGGGGTGGTGCGGCGGGCGGTCTGCTTGTAGTAGAGCCGGTCGACGTAGAGGCGCTGGTCCTCCGGGCTCCAGTTGGTGAGGTTCTTCCAGATGGTGCGCTCGATGTCGAGGTTGCGGAAGACCCGCTTCGGCGGCACCGACCGGTCGATGACGCCCACGCTGGTCTTCTCCACCTGCGTACGCAGCACCTCGGCGACCTCGTCCACGAACCTGCGGATCAGCGCCTTGGCGTTGGCCAGCGCGACGCCCGACAGGTTGGACTTGTCGCGCAGCAGCTGCTCGATGAGCGACATGCTGGGCGTGAGCTGCCTGGACAGCGCCGGGTCGGCCAGCACCTCGCGCAGGTGCATGCGCTTGACCAGGTCGCCTTCGATGCCCGCCAGGACCGCGGCCACCTCTTCGTCGCCGGGGCTGTGGCGCAGGCCGCCGGGCTCGCAGCCCATGCCCCGCTCGAACCAGCCCGCGTCGTTCTTCCAGCTCTCCAGCCGGCTCGCGGTGACGTTGCCGGTGCCCGTCGAGAACACGTTGAGCAGCAGCTTGGAGACCAGGGCCGCGCGGCGGACCTCGTCGCCGTCCTCGTGGTCCTTCTCGGCCATGAGGTCCTGGAGCTCGTCGGCCAGGCCGGGAAAGCGCTGCACGAGGTTGTCGATCGAGACGCCGGGGTCGAGCAGGGCGGGAGGGAGGCCGAGGTCGTCGACGATGGCCACGCTCGCCCGCTCCAGAGTGGGCTGCTCGTCGGCGCCGAAGACGCGGGACAGCAGGCGCCAGTAGAGCACCTGGCGCCGGGTCGCGTCGGCGCCCTGCACGTTGTCAGTGTCGTTGTCGGGGTCGGTCATTTCCGCAGCAGCCGCCCTGCTCGCTCGCGCAGCACGGCGACCACGTCGCCGGCCTTGGCCTCGGCCTTGACGACCTTGGGGTCGGTGGGTCCCACGGCCCAGTCGCCGTTGTGCGCGGTGACGCTCTTCTTCTTGACCGTGGCCTGCACGGCGAGCGGCTGCAGGAGCCACTGCCCGCCGTCCCAGCGCATCAGGCCGATGCAGGCGGAGGAGGCCGACACCAGCTCGGGCGTGAGCGGCCCGCAGGCCGGCAACCGGTCGAGGGCGACCGGGAGCGAGCTGCCGCCCAGGTCGAGCGTCTCGTCGCGGATCGTGTAGCCCTCCAGGAACACGGGCTCCGCGATGCGTACGGGATGGCGGTCGAGCGGCGGGGTCGCCGGGGCCACGGCCTCGGCGAGCTGGACCCGCGCGGTCGCGAACGGGTCGGCCGCCGCGCCGGCGCTCGCCTTGCCGTCGTGCCACACCAGGTCGCCGCCCGGCAGCAGCGGCATGTCGGCGAGCTCCAGGCTGAGATGCCCGGCCAGCGCGCCCATGAGCACGGGGTGGTCGCCCATCAGCCGCCACACGGACGGGCCGGAGATCGTGTCGACCTTCGCGGCCGCCACGCTCGTGCGTACCAGCCGGGAAGGGGCGCCGCCCGCGGGCTCGAGGATGCCGTGGACCTGCACCCGCACCACGGTGGCGTGCTCGTGCACGTCGGCGCCGAGGATCAGCAGCCGCCCCGAGACCGGCTCGGCGGCGCCGTGCCACGGCCCCTTCTGCGACAGCAGCAGGGCACGCGTCCACAGGTCTGCCCATCTGCGTACGGGCAGCCGGTCCATCGTGGCCACCGGGCAGGACGCTCGCAGCTCCGCCGCCAGGCCGTCGAGCAGCACCGCCAGCCCGCGTAGCTCGGGCGTGGCCAGCAGCGCCTCGATCGCCGGATCGGCGGAGGAGACGACGTCGTGGTCGACGCCGCGCCAGCCGCTGATCGCCAGCTCGCGCAGCCAGCCCCGGCACGCGGCGAGCACGCCCGCCGGGTCGCCCGCGTCTCCGGCGGGCTCCCAGGTGGCGCGGGTGCGGCCCAGCGCCGTGTCGAACCGGGCGAGCAGCGCGTCGTGCACCGCGCCGAGCAGCGCGGCCCGCCCGCCGGCCAGCGCCGCCAGGTGTTCGTCGCCGATCGACCCGGCGGTCACCTTCTCCGCCGCCTCGGCCAGCCGGTCGCCGAGCGGGCTGCCGGCCAGCGCGCCCGCCAGGGCGGCCAGCGCCCCGGACGCCTCCTCGCCCAGCCGGGCGAACCCGTGGGTGAGCGCGTCGTCGAACCCCGTCACCAGGTCGAGCGCCTCGCCGACCCCGGCCGGGGCGTCGCCCAGCAGCTCCCCGAGCTGTACGTCAAGCATCAGCGCACCATCCTCGTCGCGGGGAACCAGTGCAGCTCGGCCAGCGGCTCCGTGCTGTCGGGCACCTCCAGGTAGGCCAGGTGGCGCAGGAACCTGCTGAACACCACGGCGGCCGGGGTGCGCTCGACCGGCCCCTTGATGGAGGACATCAGGAACTGGCCCTCCGGCACCTCCACCCCCAGGTAACGGGACACTCGGTCGAGCCCGTACTGCAGGACCGCCTCGTCGGCCAGCTGGTGGATGTGTTTGCAGGCGTAGCCGTGCAGCGCGCCGCACGGCCGGTTGTTGTTGGTGCTGCAGCTCAGGGCGTGGGTGCCGGCGGTGATGGACGATACGTAGACCCGTTCGATGTCGGATCCGCTCGACACGACCCCCTGCAACCGCCCGTCGGCCAGCTCGACGAAGGGCACCTTCGCCAGCTTCCTCGGCTCGACAGGCGGTACCACCCGTACCACGCTGCGCTGCTCCCACGCGGCTCTGTCCGCGTCCACGACCTCGAACCCTCCCGCCCCGGCCGGTTCACGGGCGCGCGCGGGAGTGCCCGCGCCTTCGCGACCGGCTGATCAATGATCCGGGAACTTACCGGAGCTCACCGACAGATCAGGCCTAAACGATCAAAGCGCGAGGTCCTCGCGGTTTCACGGCGCGTGGTCGCCGTTCACCGCCTCCAGAACGGCGTGCGCGGTCAGGCCCGCGCCGTCCAGTACGGCGGAGACGCGGCCCTTCCTGATCACCACGACGCGGTGGCAGATCTCGGCCAGCTCCTTGGGGTCGCTGGAGGCCAGCAGCTGCACCGCGCCCGCTTGGGCCAGCTCGGCCATGAGGGCGTAGATCTCGGCCCTGGCGCCGATGTCGATGCCCCTGGCCGGGTCGTCCATGAGCAGCACGGACGGGCGGGCGGCGAGCCATTTGGCGAAGACGACCTTCTGCTGGTTGCCGCCGGAGAGCTGGTCCACCGCCTGCTCGATCGAGGACATCCGTACGCCGACCCGCTCCGCGAACACCCGGGCCGCCGCCCGCAGCGCCCCGGCCGCCAGCCACCCGCCGTGCCTGGCCAGGCCGACGGCGTCCACCTGGACGACGTTCTCCCAGACGGATTTGTCGGCGGTGATCCCGACGCCGCGCCGGTCCCCGGAGATGAGCCCGACCCCGGCTTTCACGGCCGCGCGGATGCCGGGGGCCAGATGCGCGCCGCCCGGCAGTTCCACGTGGCCCGAGGCCGGGGACAGGGCGCCCGCGACGACGCGCAGCACGTCGGTGTGGCCGGACCCGACGAGCCCGGCGATGCCCAGGATCTCGCCGGGCGCGGCCTCCAGGCTCACCTCGTGCAGCCGCCCCGGCACGGTCACCGAGACCAGCCGGAGCGGCCCCGCCCCCGCCGCGTTCGATGAGCAGGCGGGTGGTCACGTACCGCTACTAGGGACTGAGCAGGAGTTGCTCAGCCGTGTGCCCCGAACGGTGCTGGGCACACTGGTCGCCCGCTTGCTCGCCACGGTCCAGTGGCATGCATCGTGTGCATGATCCGGTGTGCGGGGGGCGGGTTTCCTCACGCCCGCAGGCCTCCGGTCGGGCCTGGACGGTCCGATGCCCCTGCTCATCGCTCCGGTGAGTAGGGGGCGGTGCCGTCCGTCGCCGGATCGGATGCCCGAGGGCACGTCGCCCGATCGCCACGGCGGCTGCGTCGTGGCGGGTGGTCGTGCGCGTCTTGCCGGTCAGCGGGGCCTGCCAGTGCTGAGCGCCCCACCTGGAGGTGTAGGCCGGGTCCACCGCAACGATCGCGATACCGGCCGCACCTGCCATCGAGACCAGCCGGGCCCGCAAGCGGCCGGTAGGCAGGCCTGAGACGAGCTTGCGGAACCGCTTGCGACGGCCATGCTTCTCCCGGGTCTTCTCCGCCTGAAAGTCCAGGTCCTCGATGGCGATGGTCCGCACGCTGCAGGACTTGGCCCAGGTCAGCAGCCGCCTCAGGGCGTGGCGGACCTGAGCGTCGCGGTGCTCGGCGCTGCCGGACGACTCATAACTGAAGCGGCGCGGGTTGCCGATCGGGTTGCCGTGGGTGTCGAGCCGCCAGGCGGCCAGGTGGTCGGCGTTGGTGTCGACCCCGACCACCCCGTGGGTGAGCGCGGCCTGGAGCGGGATGACTGTGGCGGGCGGGGTGTGCCAGGACGCGGTCAGGTACCAGCGGCCGCGCTCGGCGTCCAGATGGATGCGGTAGGCCACCGCCTGATCGGCGTGCACACGATCGGCCCACTCTGTGCCGCGATGCGCGAACCGTATGTGGGCGGACAGCACGTACCGGCCGTGCGGCGCGTTGGCCAGGTGCGCCAGCGGGGCCGGCAGCCTGATCGACACCTCGCCGTCCGGACTGACGCGGATCGTCTCGTTGCCGTACCGCTTGCCGGACTCCCCATCAGCTTGCAGGAACCAGCGCGCGGCCTGCCACCGCGCCCGCCACTCGTGCTCCTCAAGCCCCGCCGCCTCCAGGTGGTGCCGCACTCCGGCCAGCCGTTTGCCGCCCCGCACGATCCGCACCCGCCCGCCCTGCCAATCGGCCCGTACGACGGCCAGGCGATCGGCCAGCACCCGCAGACGGCGGGACTTGGCGAACCACTCCTGCCGCGAACGGTAGCCACCCGGCCCGCCCTTGGCACCCTTCTGACCCACGGGCAGCGACAGCCGCTGCGCGATCGTGGCGATCTCAGCCCGCAGAGCCTGGAGGTGGGCCAGCTGGCCACGCCGGGCCAGCGCCCACTGATCATGGCTGGCTTTGGTGATCGCCCCCGCCCACCGCGCCGACGACTGCGTGGTCAGCTCCCGCTTACGGGCCGCCCACCGATCAGCGCCATGCGCCAATCCGTCCCGGCACCGCACCGCGAGATCCTTCGAGGCCAACGCGCCCAGATGCGCCCCGGTCAGCCGCAGCACCATCTCATCCTGGCCGCTCAGCCCTTTGAGACGATCGCGGATCGCCACCCCGCAGGCAGGGGCGGCGACGTACGGCGCCGCGATCGCCCGCACCTCAGCCACGCCCACCTCCTGGCCTTTACCGAACGTGACCATAAGGCTACCCGTATTCGACCATGCCGGGTAGAACATTCGAGCGATACGCGAGCACCCCGACCACGGCCGCCTGGTTGAGCACCTGGGCCAGCTGCCCGACCTGCAGGAACGTGGCGTCGCGCACCCCGACGACCAGCACCAGCACGACCGTCGCGACGAGCACCCCGGTGAAGTCCTGCCGCAGCACACCCCTCATGCGGCGGCTCCCGGGATAATTGTCGATAATATTGTCAACGAAGCTCGACAACGGGAGGATTCCGTGACCCCTGAGTCCCCGCTGGAGGAGACGCTGACCGACCGGCTCAGAGCGGCCGTGCTCAGCGGGGACTTCGTGCCCAACCAGCGGCTGGTCGAGGCCGACGTGTGCGCGCAGTTCGGAGCCACCCGCGCGGCCGTGCGCGAGACGTTCAGAGAGCTGGCCTCGGAGGGGCTGGTCGAGATCCTACGCAACAAGGGCGCCCGCGTCCGGGCGATCTCCAAGGCGGAGGCCGTCGAGATCACGGAGGTGCGGATGGTGCTGGAGGGCCTGTCCGCCGCCAAGGCCGCCGAGCGCGTCACGCCCGAGGAGGCCGATCGGCTGCGGGAGATCGTCGCCGAGATGCGCGCCGCTGTGGAGCGCAACGACCTCGACCGATATTCGGAGCTCAACGCGGCGCTGCACGCCAAGGTCCGTGAGATCGCCGCCCACCGGACCTCGGCGTCGATCATCGAACGGCTGGGGGCGCAGGTGATCCGGCACAAGTTCCGCCTGGCCCGGCAGCCGGGGCGGGCGGCGCTGTCGTTGCCGCAGCACGAGCTGATCGTGGCCGCCATCGTCGCCCGCGACGCCGAGGCGGCGCAGACGGCCATGCAGCAGCACCTGCGCAGCGTCGCCAAGGCCCTGGAGGCCACCGACTGACGGGCCGACATCGCCCTGGACGCCACCGGCCGACGGGCCGCCATCATGACCCGTCCGGGGCGGGTGGGACGCCGGTGCGGCTCGCTTCTTCCAGGGTGGCGGCCGTGGCGGCGGTCATGGCGTTGGGCACCCCGAGCGACTCCAGCATCCGGGTGGCCGCGTGCATCTCGTGCACCCGTCGCACGCCGTGCTGCCCCGCCCCCTCCAGCAGCCGCACCACGAACCGCTCGTCGGCCGCGGACACCGTCTCCAGCAGGTGCTCCCAGAACCACTCCCCCAGCCCCGCGGCCTCGGCGGCGCGCCGGGACTCGATGACCAGGGCGCTCAGCCCCTTCACCAGCACGCTCCGCAGCAGCTTGCGGGCCGCCGCGTCCCCGGGCGAGCCGCCGATCGGCGTCACGTCCATCCCGTGGCGGCCGGCGAAGTCGGCGAAACGGGCCGCGTCGTCGCCGCTGGCCAGGATCGGGGTCGCCAGGCCCCGCAGCGGGATGGGCGCCATGATCGCCCCGTCCACGGCCGACGCGCCCGCCGACGCCACCAGCTCGGCGATGCGCCGCTTGTCGCCGGGCGCGCTCGTGGACAGGTCGGCGTAGAGCGCGCCGGGCCGCAGGTGGGGGCGGGACTCCTCACAGGCGGCCAGGCTGTCGGCGCCGGTGGTGACGGCGATGACGACGTCGGCCCCGCGTACGGCCTCGGCGTTGCACGCGACCAGCGGCGGCCCGCCGGACGGCGACGGCGGGTGGGCGGGGTCGTAGACGCGTAGGGGCACCCGCGGCGCGAGGCCGCCGGCGAGGACGTGGCCGACCTCGCCGTAGCCGAGCACCGCCACCTGCAAGAGAGAAGCCATATCGTTGACAATATTGTCGAAGGCCATGGTCGGCTAGGCCCGAAATTCCCCATGGAGCCGGATTGCCGATGAAACTGTTGACAATCCGAACGATCGGCTCATAGCGTCAGCGAGTGACCTCGGCAAAGACCCCCACACTTCTGGTGATCAGCGCCCACGCGGGCGACTTCGTCTGGCGCGCGGGCGGCGCCATCGCGCTCGCGGCCAGCCGCGGCGAGCGGGCCAAGGTGGTCTGCCTCAGCTTCGGCGAACGCGGCGAGTCCGCGAAGGCGTGGCGCGCCGGCCGCACGCTCGACGAGATCAAGGCGATCCGCCGCGAGGAGGCGCAGAACGCCGCCACGGCCCTGGGCGCAGGAATCGAGTTCCTCGACGCGGGCGACTATCCCCTGGTGGAGACCCCGGAGCTGGTCGACCGGCTGGTGCGGATCTACCGGGAGACGGAGCCCGACGTGGTGCTGACGCATCCGCTGGCCGACCCGTACAACGGCGACCACCCCGCGGCGGCCCGCATGGCGCTGCAGGCGCGCGTGCTGGCGCAGGCCGCGGGCTACGACGCGCCGGGCGAGCCGCTCGGCGCGCCGCCCGTGTTCTTCTTCGAGCCGCACCAGCCCGAGCAGTGCGACTTCAAGCCCGACGTGCTGCTCGACATCACCCCGGTGTTCGACAGGAAGCGCAAGGCGATGGAGTGCCTGCCGGCCCAGCAGCACATGTGGGACTACTACACCGACCTCGCCAAGCGCCGCGGGGTGCAGCTGCGCCGCAACGCGGGCCCCAACCTGGGCCTGCCGCACGACACCATGGGCGAGGCTTACATGCGGCTCTACCCGCAGGTGACGGACGTGCTGGCATGAGGCACGTGGTCGTCACCGGCACACCGCGGGCGAGCCTCGACCGGATCGACACCCTGGCCGCGTACGGCGTCGCGACCGTCCACGAGGCGCTCGGCCGCACCGGCTTCCTGGGGCCGGGGCTGCGCCCCGCGTGGCCCGGGTGCAGCGCGGGCGGCAACGCGGTCACGGTGCTGTGCTGGCCGGGCGACAACCTGATGATCCACGTCGCGGTCGAGCAGTGTCAGGAGGGCGACGTCCTGGTCGTGACCACGACCTCGCCGTCCACCGACGGGATGTTCGGCGAGCTGCTGGCCACCTCGCTGCGCTCCCGGGGCGTGCGCGGGCTGGTGATCGACGCCGGCGTGCGCGACGTCGCCGGGCTGCGGGCCATGGGCTTCCCCGTGTGGAGCGCGGCCGTCAGCGCCCAGGGCACGGTCAAGGCGACGCCCGGCGCGGTCAACGTGCCCGTCACCGTGGGCGGGCAGCTCGTCCGGCCCGGCGACACGATCATCGGCGACGACGACGGGGTGCTGGTGGTGCCGCGGGCCGACCTGGAGCGGGGCATCTCCGCCTCCGCCGCCAGGGCCGAGAAGGAGGCCGCGGCCCGCGAGGCGTTCGCCAAGGGAGAGCTGGGGCTCGACCGCTACGGCCTGCGCGAGCGGCTGCCCGGGCTCGGCATCACGTACGTGACGGCCGCCGAGTACGACCGATGTGACGGGCCGATGTGACGGGCATGGGCGACGACGACGGCGTGCGGTGCATGCTGATGCGCGGCGGCACCTCCAAGGGCGCCTACTTCCTGGCCGGCGACCTCCCCGGCGATCCCCGGGAGCGCGACGACCTGCTCCTGCGCGTGCTGGGCAGCCCCGACCCGCGCCAGATCGACGGCATCGGCGGCGCGCACCTGCTCACGAGCAAGGTGGCCGTGGTGTCGCCCAGTGCCGATCCCGGCGCCGACCTCGACTACCTCTTCCTCCAGGTCGCGGTGGACGAGCCGGCCGTCTCCGGACGGCAGAACTGCGGCAACCTGCTCGCCGGCGTCGGCCCGTTCGCCGTGGAGCGCGGCCTCGTCCGCCCGCGAGGCGACGACACCGACGTCCGCATCCGCCTGGTGAACACCGGCGGCGTCGCCACCGCCCGCTTCCCCACCCCGGGCGGCCGCGTCGACTACCGCGGCGGCACCGCCATCTCCGGCGTCCCGGGCACGGCCGCGGCCGTGGTGCTCGGGTTCGAGAACACCGCCGGATCGGGCACCGGGCGGCTGCTGCCCACCGGCCGCGAGGTGGACGTGATCGACGGGATCGAGGTGACCTGCGTCGACAACGGCATGCCGGTCGTCGTGGCGGCGGCGCAGGACCTCGGCATCACCGGCTACGAGCCGTACGAGACGCTCGCGGCCGACGCCGGGCTCCGCGAGCGCGTGCAGTCGCTGCGCGTCCAGGCGGGCAAGCTCATGGGGCTCGGCGACGTCAACGGCGAGGCCGTGCCCAAGACCACGCTGGTCGCGCCGCCCAGGGACGGCGGCGCGCTGTGCACCCGCACGTTCATCCCGGTCAGGCCGCACACCGCGATCGGGGTGCTCGGCGCGGTCAGCGTCGTCACCGCCGCACTGCTCCCGAACGGCGTGGCCGGGCGCTTCGCCCGGCTGCCCGAGGGCGCTCGCGTGGACGTCGAGCACCCCACCGGCCACCTGGAGGTCGAGGTGGAGCTCGACCTGTCCACCAGCCCGCCGACCGCGTTGCGGGCGGCGAACGTACGGACCGCGCGCAAGCTCTTCGACGGCACGGTCTTCCCCCGCCCCCGAGATTGAGACGCCCCCAAGGTCGAGACGCCCCGAGGTTGAGATGCCCCCGAGGTTGAGATGAACGCCCTGCTGCACGACATCGCCCACCTCGGCCACGTAGAGCTGCTCACTCCCGAGCCGGAGCGCAGCCTGTGGTTCTTCACCGAGATCCTCGGCATGACCGCCGCCGGGCAGGACGGCGACTCGGTCTATCTGCGCACGTATGACGACTACGAGCACCACAGCCTCACGCTGACGGCCCACCGCACCTCGGGCATCGGGTCCACGGCGCTGCGGGCGAGCAGCCAGGAGGCGCTGGAGCGCCGGGTGCGCGCGATCAAGGACGCCGGGCTGGGCATCGGCTGGCGGGACGGCGCCCCGGGCCGCGGCCCGACGTACGCCTTCCGCGACCCCGACGGCCACGAGCTGGGCCTCTACTGGGAGTCGCAGTGGTACGAGGCGCCCGAGGAGCTGCGTCCCGCGCTGAAGAACCAGCCGCAGGCGTTCCCCGGCCGCGGGGTGGGCGTGCGCCGCCTCGACCACGTCAACTTCCTGGCCGCCGAGGCCGCGGCCGCCGGCGCCTTCGTGCGCGACGTGCTCGGCGCCCGCGTGACCGAGCAGATCATGCTGGACAGCGGCCGGATCTCCGCCCAGTGGCTGCACTTCGCGAACAAGTCCTACGACCTCGTCTACACCGACGACTGGTCGGGCGCCTCGGGCCGGCTGCACCACATCGCGTTCGCCACGAACACCCGCGAGGACATCCTGCGGGCCGCCGACCTCTGCCTGGACAACGGCGTGTTCATCGAGACCGGCCCGCACAAGCACGCCATACAGCAGACCTTCTTCCTGTACGTCTACGAGCCCGGCGGCAACCGCGTCGAGCTGTGCAACCCGCTGACCAGACTCATCCTGGCGCCGGACTGGCGGACGATCACGTGGACGGAGGCCGAGCGGGCCAAGGGCCAGGCGTGGGGGCTGAAGACCATCGCCTCCTTCCACACGCACGGCACCCCGCCCACCGCGTAATCGGCTTTACACCGAAATTTCACTCATTGACGCCTCCGCAGGCAAAGGCTAACGTCGTCTCATAACTTAAAGGAAACTTTCCTAATAGTTTCCTGGCATCCCACTCCTCGCACACCCCCCAACCGGATGTCGGAGCGTCATGAGACACAGCGTCCTGAGCAAGATCCTGGTGGCGTTACTGCTGCCCCTCACGGCCGTGGCGGTCGCCCCGCCGCCGGCCTCCGCCTCGGCGTACGCCGCCCTCGCCGAATGGGCCCCGTGGACGGCGTACACGGCGGGCACGCACGTCACGTACAACGGCGTCGAGTACGAGTGCATCCAGAGCCACACCTCCCAGCCCGGCTGGGAGCCCCCGAACGTGCCCGCCCTGTGGAAGCCCTCGACCGGCGGCGGCACCGACACCACCGCCCCGTCGGTGCCCGGCAACCTGCGCTCGACCGGCGTGAGCGGGAGCACCGTCTCCCTGGCCTGGGACT